>NZ_JASATH010000014.1:0-68860 GCF_038440215.1 Inquilinus sp. OTU3971
TCCGGGACAATGAGGCTGCCGAAGCCACCGACGCCCGGCGCGGCTACGGCCTGATCGCGTCGGCGTTGAGCGCGGCACTTCTCGATGTTGGAACCGTGGTCAAGGGACAGACCGAAGGCTTTCGTCGGGATCGCGTTGCTGAGATGGCCCAGCGGTATGGATCGACGGAGCAGCCGCGACGGATGGGCGCTCCCGACCTGACGGAGCCGGTCGGCGATGACGCTCCGAGCCCCGAGGAATTGCTTGCCGAGGCGCGCAGAGCTGGGCAGGCCCACGACACGGAAAAGGGTGGACGCAGACGCATCGTCCGCGCCGGCTGATCCTGCTCCATCGAGGGGCGAGGCGGACGCTTCGCCCCTTTTCTCATGCCTGACCACGAAGGGAGCACGTCATGCACGACGATGGCTTTTCCCTGACCGTCTCGATCCCCGTCGCAGAGTGGACGCGCATCAACCACCGTCTGCGTTACATCGAAGCGGCCCTGATACAGATGCTGCGCGGCGGTCGCCGCCTGAAAGAGTGGTTCACGCTTGCCGACCTGCTGGCGCTCAACCTTCCCGGCCTTCCGACGACGCGCCAGGGCCTCAGTCGCCGGGCGGCCCAAGAGGACTGGCCACGCCGGATTGGCGCCGGCAGGGGCGGCGAGCGATACGAGTTCCATTTCTCCGGCCTGCCCAAGCGGGCGTTCGAGGGGCTGATTGATGGCATCGTGGCAGCGCCGCTTCGGTCGGATGACGAGCCGGACGCACCCGCCATTCAACCGGCACCATCAGCGCCGCTCCCGCCGGTTGTCGCGAATGCGGAGCCGGTGTGGATGCTGCCTCTGATGAGAGTGCTGCGGGGCGGGCGCAAGATGACGTTGGAACAGGTGATGCGGGAGCTTCCCAAGCGCCTCCCTTCCGGGGTCAGTTGCCCCACTCGGGATGAGGTGAGGATTACACTACGCCGACTTGGCTTAAGCGCCTAACAGCCCGCGTTAGCGGCTTCAACCGGGGGCGGTGAGCGACTCACCGCCCCCTTTTCTATTGCGGCAGACTGTGTCCGACCCGCATCAGCGGAGCCAGTAGTACTGTGCCGCGTTAGTAACGTTGAGTATTCCCCATCCGCGAGGCGGATCCGGTGGAAATCAATCCGTCCGGGCGAGTTCCCACTTCCGCCAAACTTGACCCCATATGGCGACACGAAGTGCGGCATCTAAGTCATTGGAATTCGGCAAGGTTGGCGCAACTGGCAAGAGTTCCGGGCGTTGCCAACCTTCGTTTCCGGAAAGGTTGGCCGAAGTGGGAATCCGACGGCGGAAGGCCTCGACATTGGCTCCCCGTCGCTCAACAGCAGGCGCCAGGCCGATCTCACCCCTGATCAGAGCCCGACCGTTTACTTTCAAACGTGGTTCGTCGGCGCTCATTCCCGTGCAAAAGCGACCGCCCAAGATTCGCACTTTTGCTCATTTCGTCTAAAATCGCGCTTTGGCAGAAATCCCCTTCAGCGCCCCAAGAAGGGACGATTTTTCAAGCGCTTAGGGACGATTTTTACAAACTCGGAACTGTGTCAAATCGATCACCCCCCTACAGACTGGTCGAGCGACCGCTGCACCTCGCGGATGCACACCGCCCGCAGCGGCGCCGCCTCGATGCAGCGCCGCACCAGCAGCTCGGCGAAGACATGCGACTTGCCGGAGCCGCGGCCGCCATGGGCGCCCTTGTAGCGCGATCGCTCCAGCAGCCGCACGAAGGCGGGCGCCAGATCGGGCGGCGGCAGGGCGGCCGGCGCGTCGTCTCCGTCCAGCCCCCGGCTGCCGCGGAATTCCCGATATGCCCGGTCCAGCCGCGGCAGGTCGGCCACGGCGCGGCCGGTGATGGCGCCGGGACGCAGCCGGGCCTCGGCCGCGCCGGTCAGCCGGCGCGTCACCTTCGGCTCCGGCGAGGGCTCTCCCCGTCGTCGGCGCCCGGCCACCGCCTCGAAGCACAGGATCAGGGTCTTGGCCTGATTCGGCATGTCACGGGCCAGAATCCTGGCGTCGGCGTGACCCGTGAAATGCCTGGCGACGTCGACCCAGCCCAGCTTGGTTCTCATCACATCCACGTCCATCCCGGCCTCGCACGAAAAAGCCCGCCGCGGCGGGGCCGGGCGGGCGCAACTCTTCGACTCTGCCTGAATCATGCGGTTCGACGCAGCATCGTGTCAAGAACAAAGATAGAACATTCGCTCGGGCGATCACGCCTGCCACGCCCCGGCGGGCCTCCGCGGAGCCAGTAAACACATTGTTTGCTTGTATTAATTTACGATCTCGTTCATGCTATGTTCCATGGACAAGGCGCAGACCGATCAGACATCGGAAGCCCCGGCCGCTCCCCAGGAGGAGCGGACGGCGCGGCATCTGCGCATGCTCGCCGAGGCGGCCGAGATCCATATGGAGGTCATGAAGGCCACCCGCACTGAGGCGGTCGAGGCGCCGCAGCCCGGCGTCGACTATCCCCAGCGGATCGCCGTCATCGCCCGCTCGCTGCGGCTGACCCTGCTCCTGGAGCAGAAATTCGCCGGGCAGCGTGAGGAGCGGCGCAAGGCTGCGGCGAAGCGGGAGGCGGCCCAGGAGGACTGGCACGCGCTGCGGGTGAAGCTGGCGATGCTGGCGGCAGCCTACGAATCGTCCGAGGACGGCGAGGAGGTCCACCGCCGCGCCACCGAGGTGTGCGAGCGGGTGGAGCGGCCGGAGGTGGCCGAACTGGTCGAGGCCAGCCGGGCCGAGGTCGCGGTGGCGGCCTTGTGCCGGCGCTGGGGCTATCCGCCGACGGTGGAGCGCTGGCTCGAAATGGCCGATGAGGCCATGGAGGAGCTGGGCTTCCTGCCGTCGCAGGACGGCGAGGACGATCCGGAACCGCCTGAGCCTCGCTCCGCTGCTCCCGGCCGCCGCAGGCCGAAGCCTCCGGACACAGGGTAAGCCGACGGTGCACTCAACCTTTCATCAACTCTCAGCATTCGCGAGCGCAGCCTTCCACACTCCCCCTCCCCTTGCGGGAGGGGAGTGGGGGAGGGGGGCTGCGCGCGTCCGCGCGCGAATGCGCAGACGGACAGGCCATCATGGCCGAAGCGTCAGGGTTCAGGCCGGCCTCGACGGTGAAAACCCCCTCCCCCTAGCCCCCTCCCGCGAGGGGAGGGGGAGGGTAGAAGGGCTGGATTGGTTGAATGGCAGCATTCTGAAAAGGTCCCCGGGAGGGGCCGGACGCGCCTCTTCTCCGGCGCCGTCACACGTCCAGGTTCGTCACCTTCAGCGCGTTCTCCTGGATGAAGTCGCGGCGCGGCTCGACCACGTCGCCCATCAGGGTGGAGAACACCTCCTCGGCGTCGTCGGCGTGCTTGACCTCGACCCGCAGCAGCACCCGGGCGTTGGGGTCCAGCGTGGTCTCCCACAGCTGGTCCGGGTTCATCTCGCCCAGGCCCTTGTAGCGCTGCACCGCCAGGCCTTTGCGGCCCTGCTCCAGCACCCGGTCGATCAGGTCGATCGGGCCGGTGATCGGCCATTCCTGGGCGGCGCCCTTCGGGTTCATCCAGGTCAGCACGCCCGGCCGCTTGTACAGGGCCTGCAGCTCCCCGGCCAGGCGGTCGAGCTTGTGCGCCTCGATCGAGCGGATGATGTCGGAATCGATGATCCGGCCCTCGGTCACCCCGCGCAGGGTCCGCCGGAACACCAGCCCGCCGGGCTGGTTGCCCTGCGGCGGCAGCTGCGACCCCTGCCAGCCGCGTTCGAACTCCGGCTCCAGCGCATCCAGGCGATGGGAGACATAGGTCGCCGTCTCCGCCGCCAGCGTCGGGTCGTTGACGATGCGCGACGCCAGCGCGCCGGCGATCGCCACCTGCTCGACCACCATGCGGCTGCCGACCTTGCGGATCAGCGGGGTCAGCTGGTGCTTCACCTCCAGCGCCTGCACGATCCGGTCCCGCAGGTCGTTGCCGGCCACCTGGGCGCCATCGAACGGGGTGAACACCAGGTCGCGCATGCCGCTGTCGATCAGATAGCCCTCGAGCGCGGAATCGTCCTTCAGATACACCGCCTCCTTGCCGCGGGCGGCGCGGTACAGCGGCGGCTGGGCGATGTAGAGGTAGCCGCGCTCGATCAGCTGCGGCATCTGCCGGTAGAAGAAGGTCAGCAGCAGGGTGCGGATGTGGCTGCCGTCCACATCGGCGTCGGTCATGATGATGATGCGGTGGTAGCGCGCCTTGTCGGCGTCGAACTCGTCGCGGATGCTGGTGCCCAGCGCCGTGATCAGCGTGCCGATCTCGGCCGAGCCCAGCATCTTGTCGATCCGCGCCCGCTCGACGTTCAGGATCTTGCCGCGCAGCGGCAGGATGGCCTGGAACTTGCGGTCGCGGCCCTGCTTGGCCGAGCCGCCGGCGCTGTCGCCCTCGACCAGGAACAGCTCCGATTCCGCCGGGTCGCGGTTCTGGCAGTCGGCCAGCTTGCCGGGCAGGGAGGCGAAGTCGAGCGCGCCCTTGCGCCGGGTCAGTTCGCGCGCCTTGCGCGCCGCCTCGCGGGCGGTGGCGGCCTCGACCGCCTTCTGGATCACCCGCTTGGCGTCGTTCGGATGCTCCTCGAACCAGGTCGCCAGCATCTCGCCGACCACCGACTCGACCACCGGCCGGACCTCGGAGGAGACCAGCTTGTCCTTGGTCTGGCTGGAGAATTTCGGGTCCGGCACCTTCACCGACAGGACGCAGCTCAAGCCCTCGCGGGCGTCGTCGCCGGTCAGCGCCACCTTCTCCTTCTTCAGGATGCCGCTTTCGGTGGCGTAGGCGTTCACCTGCCGCGTCAGCGCGCCGCGGAACCCGGCCAGATGCGAGCCGCCGTCACGCTGCGGGATGTTGTTGGTGAAGCACAGCATGGTCTCGTGGTAGCTGTCGTTCCACTGCATCGCCACTTCGACCGTGATGCCGTCGCGCTCCGCCGTCACCGTGATCGGCTCGCCATGCAGCGGCTGCTTGGCCTTGTCGAGATAGCTGACGAAGGCCTTCAGCCCGCCCTCGTAATGCATCTCGACCACCCGCGGCTCCGGCCCGCGCGCATCGGTCAGGGTCAGCGCGACGCCGGAGTTCAGGAAGGCCAGCTCGCGCAGCCGGTGCTCCAGCGTGCCGAAATCGAACTCGGTCTTGGTGAAGGTCTTGGTCGAGGGCAGGAAGGTGACATGGGTGCCGCGGTTCCCGTTCTGCGGCCCGACGGCGGCCAGCGGCGCCTCGCTCTCGCCGTCGCGGAAGCGCATGTGCCATTCGTGGCCGTCACGGAAGATGCGCAGGTCCAGCGTCTCCGACAGCGCGTTGACCACCGAGACGCCGACGCCGTGCAGGCCGCCCGACACCTTGTAGGAGTTCTGGTTGAACTTGCCGCCGGCATGCAACTGGGTCATCACCACCTCGGCGGCGCTGATGCCCTCCTCCTCATGGATCGCGACCGGGATGCCGCGGCCGTTGTCGGTCACCTGGACCGAGCCGTCGGCGTTCAGCGTCACCGTGACGGTGTCGCAGTATCCGGCCAGGGCCTCGTCGATGGCGTTGTCGACGACCTCGTACACCATGTGGTGCAGGCCGGACCCGTCATCGGTGTCGCCGATATACATGCCCGGCCGCTTGCGCACCGCCTCGAGGCCGCGCAGCACGGTGATGGAGCCGGCATCATAGGCGGCTTCGTCGTTCGGGATCGCAGAATCCGACATACTTCTCATCCATTTCGTTCCGCCACCCGGGCGTCGTCGACGCCGAGGTGACGGGCCCGGTCCCCGAGCGACGCGAACAGCGCCGGATCGGTGCCGGTCATCCAGGCCTGGGCGCCGAGCGCCAGGATCTCCTCGTACAACGCTGCCCGACGGGCCTCGTCGAGATGCGCCGCCACCTCGTCGAGGAGGAGGAGGGGCGGGGCGCCGCGTTCCCCGGCGAGCAGGCGGGCATTGGCAAGAACAATGCCGATCAAGAGCGCCTTCTGCTCGCCGGTCGAGCACTGCGCCGCCGGCATCGCCTTGGTCCGGTGGTGGACGGACAGGTCGCTGCGGTGCGGACCTTCCGTCGCGGCTCCGGCCGCGGCATCGATGCGGCGATTATCGCACAAAAGGTTACGAAAAGCCTCTTCTGCATCGACCGCCGGCCGATCCTCAAGCCACGCCTCGATCCGGCCGTCGACGGCCAGCTCGGCGCGTGGAAAGGGGCCTTCCGTCATCAGCGACTCGGCGCCGCGCAGCCGCGCCACCAGCTCGCGCCGGGCGGCGGCGGCGGCGGTGCCGGAGGTCGCCATCGTGTCCTCCAGCGCCGCCAGCCAGGCCGGGTCGGCGCGGGGTTCCTTCAACAGCCGGTTGCGCTCGCGCATCGCCCGCTCATAGGCGCCGAGCTGCCCGGCATGGTCGGGGTGGAAGCCGAACACCAGCCGGTCGAGGAAGCGGCGGCGCTGGCTCGCGGCGTCGCCGAACAGCCGGTCCATCTGCGGCGTCAGCCAGACCATCGGCGCCCGGGCGCCGAACGCCGCCTGGCTCGGCGCCGGCCGGCCGTCGATCTGCACGGCACGGCGGCCCTCGCCGGGCTCGAGCTGGGTGCCCAGGTTGATCTCGCCGGTCGGGGTCAGGAGTCTGGCCGCCACCGCCCAGCCGGCGCCGCTGGTGGCCTGGCGGCGCGTCACCTCCGGCAGCGGCGCCCGGCGCAGGCCGCGGCCCGGCGACAGGAAGGACACGGCCTCCAGCAGGTTGGTCTTGCCGGCGCCGTTCGGCCCGGTCAGCACCACCGGGCGCGGGTCCAGCTCGATCCGCAGTTGGCCGTAGCAGCGGAACTCGGTCAGCGTCAGGCGCGTGACTGCGATCCGGGCGGGCACTCCCGAGGGAGGGCTTCGCCCGGAGATGGCCGCCGCCTGTTCCGGCATGGGGTCCTGGGACATGTGGCTCAAGGCATCCGAAGCGGATGCTTCGCCCCACTCGCCCGCTGTCCTCGGTTCAAGCCGTCACACCCGCATCGGCATCAGCACGTACAGCGCGCTGGAATCGGCGGTGTCGCGGACGATGGTCGGCGACCCGGCATCGGCCATGGCGAAGCGGGCGCCGTCGCCCTCGATCTGCTGGGTGATGTCCAGCAGGTAGCGGCTGTTGAAGCCGATCTCGATCTTGGACGCCTCGTAGCTGACCTCGATCTCCTCGGTCGCGCTGCCCTGCTCGGCCGAATTGGCCGACAGCGTCAGCGAGCCGTTCTCGATCGTCAGCTTCACCGCCCGGCTCTTCTCGGTCGAGATGGTGGAGACGCGGTCGACCGCCTTGGCGAACTCCTTGGCGTCGACCTCGAGGATCTTGTCGTTGCCGCTCGGGATCACCCGCTCATATTCCGGGAAGGTGCCGTCGATCAGCTTCGAGGTCAGCACCACGCCGTCGCCCGCGCTGCCCGGCAGGGTGAAGCGGGTCTTGGTCTCGGACAGCTGCACCTCGACCGTCTCGCCGCTCTCGTCCAAGAGCTTGCGCAGCTCCATCACCGTCTTGCGCGGCACGATCACGCCGGGGATGCCGTCGGCGCCGTCCGGCAGCGGCATCTCGACCCGCGCCAGGCGGTGGCCGTCGGTGGCGACGGCGCGCAGCACCGGCACCGTGTCGGCCGTGGCGGCGTGCAGGTAGATGCCGTTCAGGTAGTAGCGCGTCTCCTCGGTCGAGATCGCGAATTTGGTCCGGTCGATCATCACCCGCAGGTCACCGGCGGCGATGGTGAAGCGGTGGCTCAGCTCGCCGCCCGCCATGCTCGGGAAATCCTCGACCGGCAGGCAGCCGAGCCGGAAGTTCGACCGGCCGGCACGCAGCGTCAGCGAGCCGCCATCGGGGTTGGTCTCGATCTCGACCTGGCTGCCGTCCGGCAGCTTGCGGACGATGTCGTAGAGGGTGTGGGCCGGGGCGGTGGTGCCGCCCGGGGCCTGGATCTCCGCCGGCACGGATTCGACGATCTCGAGATCCATGTCGGTGGCCGTCAGGCGCAGCGCGCCGCCCTCGGCGCGCAGCAGGATATTGGACAGGATCGGGATGGTGTTGCGCCGCTCGACGACGCTCTGCACATGGCTCAGGCCCTTGAGAAGGGCAGCGCGCTCGATGATCAGCTTCATCCCAATTCCACTTCGACGATGCCGGCCGCCGGACTGGGTCATCGGGACGGGCAAGGGGCCCGGCCGACGCGGCGGGGGCGCACTATAGCCGAAAGCCGGCGGCGGTGGCGAGTGCCGCGCGCGTCTGTCCGCCGCGGTTTTCCCGGTCTTTGCGAGGGGGCGGGACGGGCGCAGCAACTCGAGACGACGCTGCACGCCACACCGACCCGGGCTGTCGCCTTAACAACGGCCTTCAACGCCTTGACGATACTGGATCTATCAGACCTGCAGCATGCGGCGAAGCAGCTCGACATCCTCGGCGAAGGAGCGGTCCTCGCTGCACAGCTCCTCGATCTTGCGCACGGCGTGCATCACCGTGGTGTGGTCCCGCCCGCCGAACTTGCGGCCGATCTCCGGCAGCGAGCGCGGGGTGAGCTGCTTCGACAGGTACATCGCCACCTGGCGCGGCCGGGCCACGGTGCGGGCGCGGCGGGCCGAATGCATGTCGGCGACCTTGATGTTGTAGTGCTCGGCCACCCGCTTCTGGATCTCGTCGATGGTGACCCGGCGGTCGGAGGCGCGCAGCAGGTCGTGCAGCAGCTCCTGGGTCGATTCCAGGGTGATCGGCCGGTGCACCAGCTCGGCATGGGCGGTGATGCGGTTCAGCGCCCCTTCCAGCTCGCGCACGTTGGAGGTGATCTTGTGGGCCAGGAACTCCATCACCTTGGCCGGGATCTCGACCCGCGCTGTCTCCGCCTTGGCGTGCAGGATGCCCAGACGCAGCTCATAGGTGGTGGGGTGGATGTCGGCGACCAGGCCCCAGCCGAGGCGCGAGCGCAGCCGCTCCTCCATCCCCTCGAGGTCGGAGGGCGACTTGTCGGCCGAGATCACCACCTGGCGGTTCTGGTCCACCAGGGCGTTGAAGGTATGGAAGAACTCCTCCTGGGTGGAGTCCTTGCCGGAGATGAACTGCACGTCGTCGATCATCAGCACGTCGACCGACCGGAACATCTCCTTGAACGTCATCGTGTCCTTGAACCTCAGGGCACGGATGAACTGGTACATGAACTTCTCGGCGGACATGTAGAGCACGCGCCGCTCGGGGTGCTTCTGCCGGATGTGCCAGGCGATGGCGTGCATCAGATGGGTCTTGCCCAGGCCCACCCCGCCATAGAGGAACAGCGGGTTGAAGGTGACGCTGTTGGCCTCCGCCACCCGACGGGCGGCGGCATGGGCCAGCTCGTTCGGCTTGCCGACGACGAAGTTGTCGAAGGTGAAGCGCTGGTCGAGCACGGCGCCGAACTCGGCCGCCGACTCGGGCGGGCGCTCCGGCGCCGGCGACTCGGCGCGCGAGGCCGGCGCAGTCGCGGCCGGCTTGGCGGCAGCCGGGCGGGCGGCCAGACGGTCGGGCACCACGATCACATCGACGCTGTGGATATCCGGATTCTCGGAATGCCACAGGTTGCGGATGCGGTCGGCGTAATGGGCGGCGACCCAGTCGCGCATGAAGCGGGTGGGGGCGGCGATGCGGACCTCGCCGCCCTCGAGATCGACGACGACGACGGGGCGCAGCCAGCTCTTGAAGGCGCCCTCGCCCACCTCCTCGCGCATGCGGCCGCAGACCCGGGCCCATTGCTGCTCGATCGATGCGATGACTCCCCCCATCGACGACATGCTGCCTTCCGACCCCTCTTTGACTCCGGCGGCCGCGACGCGCTGCCCATCCATGACCGGGACTGTACCCGTTTCCATCATCAGCGGCATCCGATCCCCGCTGCGCGGCTGCCATGCTCCAGAACTCAAACTGTAATAATCACAGTATCACGACCGACGTGCAGGAACAATTCCTCGCAGCTATTTGCAAAGCCAACGAGGACACAAATAAAGGCTTGGTAAATACTCTTCAGGTGCGCTCGTGGACTTCTGCCGGTCTTCGTGATGAAGGCTGGTAGCCGGGCAAGTTGTGTCCTGAGGCCATCTTCAACCTGCCGATAGCAGGCGAACGACGATCATATGCAGGGTGGGCGAGGGCTGGCAACGGAACAAATCCGGACCACCCCAAAACGCAAAAAACGGTCCCGGACCGCGGCCGGTTGTGCCGCATCCACCGTTCCCCCGGACATGAGAAAACCGTTCCGCGACTGCCGCCGCGGAACGGCTCGTCCGTATTCTGGCTTAGAGGGCCTTGATGCGGCCGGACAGGCGCGACAGCTTGCGCGCGACCGTGTTCTTCTGCAGCACGCCCTTGGTGACGCCGCGATGCATCTCCGGCTGCGCCGCCTTGAACGCCTCGGCCGCGGCGGTCTTGTCGCCGGACTCGATCGCCGCCTCGACCTTCTTGACGAAAGTGCGGATGCGGCTGACACGGTTGCGGTTGACGACCGTGCGACGCTCGGTCTGGCGGATGCGCTTCTCGGCGGACTTGTGGTTGGCCATTGTCGGTCCCAGTTCGGGCCAACGACGGCCCCAAGAAAAACGAGGGCGCTTGATAGTCCCTCCGCGCCCGGGCGTCAAGACGAGTCTCGGCGCATGGCGCTGCGGAGATGTGGGCCGCGCGGCGGGGATTGGCAAGGCGGTTCGTATGTTCTATATTTGTTCTCATGCCGATCAAGCCACCCGAACTCGACGAGCTGCCGGACCAGCCGCGCAAGGGCCGCGGCGCGGTCAGCAACCGCACCGGCCGCTTCGAGGCCGCGACCCGGCACCGGGTCGACGACGGCTGGGCGGGGATGGCGCCGGAGGATGAGGGGGAGCCGCCGCTGCGCACGCAGCTGCATGTCGACACCGCCCGCACCATCATCACCCGCAACGACTCGCCGGACATCATGTTCGACCGGTCGATCAACCCCTACCGGGGGTGCGAGCACGGTTGCATCTACTGCTTCGCCCGGCCGACCCATGCCTGGCTGGGCCTGTCGCCCGGCCTCGATTTCGAGACCCAGCTGTTCTACAAGCCGGACGCGCCGGAGCTGCTGGAGGCCGAGCTGCGGCGTCCCGGCTATGTCCCGGCGGTGATGGCGATGGGCACCAACACCGACCCGTATCAGCCGATCGAGCGCGAGCTGAAGCTGACCCGCCGGGTGATCGAGGTGCTGTCGCGCTTCAACCATCCGCTCGGCATCGTCACCAAATCGGCGCTGATCACGCGCGACATCGACCTCCTGGCGCCGATGGCGGCGAAGGGGCTGGCCGCCGTCTGCATCTCGCTGTCGACGCTGGACCGCGAGCTGGCGCGGACGCTGGAGCCGCGGGCGGCGACTCCGCCGCGCCGGCTGGAGACGATGCGGCAGCTGACCCAGGCCGGCATCCCGGTGATCGTGCTGACCTCGCCGATGATCCCCGGCCTCAACGACCACTCGCTGGAGCAGGTGCTGGAGGCGGCGGTGAAGGCCGGGGCCACAGCGGCCGGCTGGACCCTGCTGCGGCTGCCGCTGGAGATCGCCGGCCTGTTCGAGGAATGGCTCCAGGCGCATGCGCCGGACCGGGCGGGCCGGGTGATGTCGCTGATCCGCCAGACCCGCGGCGGCCGGCTCTACAAATCCGGCTTCGGCGAGCGGCATCGCGGCGAGGGGCCGGTGGCCGACCTGATCCGCGCCCGCTTCAACCACGCCGTCCGCCGGCTCGGCCTCGACCGCAAGCGCTGGACCCTCGACACCACCCAGTTCTCCCCGCCGCCGCGGCCGGGCGATCAGATGAGCTTGTTCTGAGGGGGCATGTTGGCCAACGGTTTGACATCCCACACGGCTCACCGCAGATTCGTATCATGACGACCGAACCTGAAAACCTCGTCATCGAGTTGCTGCGCGCCGTCCGTGCCGACGTGACGGAGATGCGGTCGGAACAGCGCGAGCAGCGCGTGCGCCTTGCCGCGATCGAGCGGCATCTGGCGCATCTGGAGCGCGACGGTGCCGAGTTCCGCGCCGAAATCGGTGGACGATTCGATCGCATCCATGACCGGCTCGACCGGATCGAGCCTCGCCTCGACCTTTCGGATCAGCCCGCTTAGCCGCATTCGGACTGCAGGACGCTACGGGCTTGGCTCTTCGTCTCGCCGGCGCTATGCCCTGGGGCGGGAGGGGCCTCATGCCGGATTGGAGTCTCGAGATCGAGTGCGGCGCGCCGGTGCGGAGCGTCGCCGGGCTGGACGAGGTCGGCCGTGGCCCGCTGGCCGGCCCGGTGCTGGCCGCGGCCGTGGTGCTGACCCGGCCGCTCGACCCCGATCTCGCTCTCCTTATAGATGACAGCAAGGTGCTGACGGCGCAGCGGCGCGAGGCGCTGGTGCCGCGCATCCGGGCGGTGGCGCAGGTCGGCATCGGCTGGGCCTCGGTCGAGGAGATCGACCGAATCAACATCCTCCAGGCCAGCATGCTGGCGATGCGGCGGGCGCTCGACGCCCTGCCGGAGCGTCCGGAGATCGCCTTGATCGACGGCAACAAGGTGCCCGACGGGCTGCCCTGCGACGGCCGCGCAGTGGTTGGCGGCGATGCCCTGTCGCTGTCGATCGCGGCGGCCTCGATCCTCGCAAAAGTTGTGCGTGACCACGAGATGTTGCGTCTCTCCGCCCATCATCCAGGCTATGGGTGGGAACGCAACGCCGGTTACGGTACGCCAGAGCACATCGCCGCGCTCGACCGCATCGGGGTCTGCGAGCATCACCGCCGGTCGTTCGCCCCGGTGTTCCAACGACTCGCCATAACCGGCTGATTCGAAGGGGGATTGACGCCGAGTCCTTCGCGACTCATCGTCGCCCTATGAGCGAATCACCCACCATCACCGAGCGCCTGCCGCCGGGCTGCCGAATCGTCCTCGGCGACTGCATCTCGGCGATGCGGTCGCTGCCCGCCGGCTCGGTCGATTGCGTGTTCGCGGACCCGCCCTACAACTTGCAGTTGGGGGGAGAGCTGCGCCGGCCGGACGAGAGCCGGGTCGACGGTGTCGATGCGGAATGGGACAAGTTCACCGACCTCGCCACCTATGACCGGTTCACCCGGGACTGGCTGGCCGCGGCGCGCCATGCGCTGAAGGACGACGGCACGCTGTGGGTGATCGGCACCTACCACAACATCTTCCGGGTCGGCGCCATCCTGCAGGATCTCGGCTTCTGGATCCTGAACGACATCGTCTGGCGCAAGTCGAACCCGATGCCGAACTTCCGCGGCACCCGCTTCACCAACGCCCATGAGACGATGATCTGGGCCGCCAAGTCGCCCGACAGCCGCTACACCTTCAACTACGACGCCATGAAGGCGCTGAACGAGGAACTGCAGATGCGCAGCGACTGGACGCTGCCGATCTGCAGCGGCGGCGAGCGGCTGAAGATCGACGGCCGCAAGGCGCATCCGACGCAGAAGCCCGAGGCGCTGCTGTGGCGCGTCCTCTTGTCTTCGACCCGGGCGGGGGAGACCGTCCTCGACCCGTTCTTCGGCAGCGGCACCACCGGCGCCGTGGCCAAGCGCCTCGGCCGCAGGTTCATCGGCGTCGAGCGCGAGGAGACCTATGCCCGCGTCGCCGCCCAGCGCATCGCCGCGATCGAGTCGCCGGCCGATCCGAGCGTGCTCGACACCCTGTCGAAGCGCCAGGCGCCGCGCGTGCCCTTCGGCTGGGTGGTGGAGCGCGGCATGCTGCGGCCGGGCGACCGGCTGTTCGACACCCAGCGCCGCTACGTCGCCAAGGTGCGGGCCGACGGCACGCTGATCGCCAGCAACAGCGAGGGCGACCATGCCGGGTCGATCCACCGGGTCGGCGCGGCGCTGCAGGGCGCGCCGTCCTGCAATGGCTGGACCTTCTGGCATTTCGAGGCCCAGCGCGACCGGCTGGCCCCGATCGACCTGCTGCGCCAGAAGATCCGGGCCGAGATGGCGGTGCATTGAGGCGGCGTCTGTCGTCGCAATTTAATCCCGCAACCGGTTGTATTTCCTCAGGATATCTCGCAGCCGTTCATGCGGGATCGCATGCAGCGTGTTGCCGTCGCGGCCGGTCATGGTCTCGGCCGCGACCAGGGCGTTGACGATCGCCTCCTCGGTCGCCTGGGCCGCGGCCTCGATCAGCCCGTCCATGGCGTCGTTCGGCAGCACCTGCACCAGCCGGCTGTCCCTGCGGCTGAAGGCGCCGGGATTGGCCGTTGAAAAGGCGAGGAAGATGTCGCCGCTGCCATTGGCGCCATAGCCGCCGGTGCGGGCGACGCCGATCGGTGCGCGCCGGGCCAGGCGCTTCAGCTGGTGCGGCAGCAGCGGCGCGTCGGTGGCGATCACCACGATGATCGAGCCGGTGTCGCGGTCCCAGGACAGGTCGGGCAGCAGGTCGGGGATCTCGCGCCCGACCGGCACGCCGGCGATGGTGAGGTTCTTGCGGCGGCCGAAATTGCCCTGCACCAGCACGCCGACGGTGTGGCCGCCGTCCTCGGGTGCGAGCTGACGCGAGGCAGTGCCGGTACCGCCCTTGAATCCGAACAGCGACATGCCGGTGCCGCCGCCGACATTGCCCTCCGCCACCGGGCCCGGCCGGGCGCCGTCCAGGGCTTCGACCGCATGCTGCGCCGTGACGTGGAAGCCATTGATGTCGTTCAGGGTTCCGTCATAGGTCTCGGCCACCACCGGCAGGCACCAGTAGAGATCGTGGGACAGCGGCGCCACCAGGCCGCGGCGGCCCTGCCAGCCGATCACGGCGTCGCGCACCACGCCGACGCTGTGGCTGTTGGTGATCATCACCGGTCCCTCGAGGAAGCCGGATTCCTCGACCCAGATCGTCCCGGTCATCTCGCCATTGCCGTTCAGCACGGCGGTGCCGGCGAAGACCGGGTCGAAGACGCGGCCGCGCGGCAGGATGGCGGTGACGCCGGTGCGCGCCGGCCCGCGGCCGATCTCCAGCCGGCCGTCGCCTGTGACGATGGTGGCGAACCCGACCTCGATCCCGGCGATGTCGGTGATGTCGTTGAGCGGCCCGGGCTCGCCGTCGAAGGGGATGCCCAGCTCCCGGGCCCGCGGTTTCTGCGTCATCGTCGGCTCCTCGGCTGCGTCGCCCCTCCGGGCTAGCGCGGCAACGGCACGCTGTCTATGCTGCCGGCCTCACACAGCAGGAGAGGCCCCGATGGAACGCAGGACGGACCGGCACTTCACCCGCCCCGTCACGCTGCCTCCGTCGAGCCGCCATGCCTCTCCTCGCCGCCGAGTCGCTGTCCCACCATACCCCTGACCATCGCCCGCTGTTCGAGGATCTGACGCTCGCCTTCGGGGCGGAGCGGACGGGCCTCGTCGGCCGCAACGGCGTCGGCAAGTCCACGCTGCTGCGCCTGCTGCTGGGCGAGATCCCGCCGCAGTCGGGCCGTGTCCTGCGGCAGGGCCGGATTGGCCTGCTGCCCCAGGCCGTCCGGGTCATGCCCGGCATGACCGCCGCCGACGCGCTCGGTATCGCCCCGGCCCTGGCCCGGCTCGACCGGCTGCTGGCGGGGGAGGGCGATGAGGAGGACCTCGCCGCCGCCGACTGGACGGTGGAGGAGCGGGCGGCCGCGGCGCTGCCCAAGCTGGGCCTGCGCGCCGACCTCGACCTGCGCCGGCCGCTGGGCACTCTGAGCGGCGGCGAGGCCACCCGCCTGGTCCTGGCCGGGCTGCTGGTCGACCCGCCGGACATGCTGGTGCTGGACGAGCCGACCAATAACCTCGATGCCGATGGCCGCGACGCCGTCTGCGCCCTGCTGGAGAGCTGGCGCGGCGGCGCCCTGGTGGTCAGCCACGACCGCGGGGTGCTGCGCCGGATGGACCGGATCGTCGAGCTCTCCAGCCTCGGCGCCCGCAGCTATGGCGGCAACTGGGACGACTACCGGGCCCGGCGCGAGGCCGATGCCGAGGCGGCGCGGCGCGGCCTGTCCCATGCCGAGCAGGAGGTGGCGCGGCTGGCGCGGGAGCGGCAGGCGGCTGTGGAGCGCAAGGCCCGCAGCGATGCCCGCGGCCGGAAATCCCGCGCCGGCGGCGGCCAGGCCAAGATCCTGCTGGACTTCAAGAAGGAGAAGGCCGGGCAGAGCCAGTCGCGCCAGAGCGGACTGCAAGATCTCCGACAGGAGGCTGCCGAGACGGCGCTGGCCGAGGCGCGGGCCGCGGTCGAGCGGACCGAGACGCTGGCGGCGTCGCTGCCGTCGACGGGGCTGGCCGTCGGCACCTCCGTCCTCGCCTTCGAGCATGTCTCCTGGTCGCCGCCGGGCGCGGCCCGGCCGGTGCTGCGCGACCTGTCCTTCGCCCTGACCGGGCCGGAGCGGGTGGCGGTGACGGGGCCGAACGGCGCCGGCAAGTCGACGCTGCTGCGCCTCGCGGCCGGGGAGCTGGAGCGGGATGAGGGCCGGATCCGGCGCTTCGGCGGCGGCATCGCCATGCTCGACCAGCGGGCCGGCGGGCTGCGGCCGGAGCGCACCATCCTGGAGAATTTCCGGGCGATGCACCCGGATGCCACCGACAATGCCTGCCGGGCGGCGCTGGCGCGCTTCCTGTTCCGGGCCGACGCGGCGCTGCGCCCGGTCGGCGGCCTCAGCGGCGGCGAGACGCTGCGGGCGGCGCTGGCCTGCGTGCTGGGCGGGCCGCGGCCGCCGCGTCTGCTGATCCTGGACGAGCCGACCAACCATCTCGACCTCGACTCGATCGCGGCGATCGAGCGGGCGGTGGCCGCCTATGACGGCGCGCTGCTGGTCGCCAGCCACGACCCGGACTTCCTCGCCGCCGTCGGCATCGGCCGGGTCATCGCCCTCGACAAGTAAGAAGCGGGCCCGAAGGCCCGCTTCCCCCGCACGCACTGAGAAGGCGGAGCTTAATCCAGCCCTTCGAACAGCGCGGTCGACAGGTAGCGCTCGGCGATCGAGGGCACGATCACGACGATCTTCTTGCCCTCGTTCTCCGGCCGGGCGCCGACCTCGAGCGCCGCGGCCAGGGCGGCGCCGGAGGAGATGCCGGCCGGCATCCCCTCGAGCTTGGCGACCTGGCGGGCGACCTGGAAGGCCCGCTCGTTCGAGATCCGCACGACCTCGTCGATGACCTTGGTGTTCAGCACGCCGGGCACGAATCCGGCGCCGATGCCCTGAATCTTGTGCGGGCCCGGATTGCCGCCGGACAGCACCGGGCTGTCCTCCGGCTCCACCGCGATCGCCTTGAAGCTCGGCTTGCGCTGCTTGATCACCTCGGAGACACCGGTGATGGTGCCGCCGGTGCCGACGCCCGAGATCAGGATGTCGACGCCGCCCTGGGTGTCGTTCCAGATCTCCTCGGCCGTGGTGCGGCGGTGGATCTCCGGGTTGGCCGGGTTCTCGAACTGCTGCGGGATGATCGCGTTCGGGATGCTCTGGACCAACTCCTCGGCCTTGGCGATGGCGCCCTTCATGCCCTTCGGGCCCTCGGTCAGGTGCAGCTCGGCGCCCAGCAGCTTCAGCATCTTGCGCCGCTCGACCGACATGGTCTCGGGCATGGTCAGGATCAGGCGGTACCCCTTGGCCGCGGCGACGAAGGCCAGCGCGATGCCGGTGTTGCCCGAGGTCGGCTCGATCAGGGTGCTGACGCCCGGCTTGATCTTGCCCGACGCCTCCAGCGCCTCGATCATCGCCAGGCCGATGCGGTCCTTGACGCTCGACAGCGGGTTGAAGAACTCCAGCTTGGCCAGGATGTCGGCCCTGGCGTCATGCGCCTCGGCCAGCTTCTTCACCCGCACCAGCGGGGTCGCGCCGATGGTGTCGAGGATCGAGTCGTAGATCTTGCCTCGGAACTCGGTCTTCCCGGCGGTGGAAGAGGACATATTACTCTCCAGGGGCGTTAAATAGGTTGATCAACATTTATACGCGCCGGCCCTGGGGAAGGCCAGCCGCTCGGATCAGCCCGGGCAGAGCTCAGAGGCCGTTTGAGAATGCGCTGGCGTGAGTCGGCTGGCGGTGGTTTCGAGAACCGGCGCGCAGCGGACGTTGGTCCGTGAGCACCGGAAGCGGAGAAACTGCCGTCAGACGGCCGCGCCAGTAGCATTATCAAACGGTCGTTCAGATCGAGAAGTCGACGGGGGCGGCCCGTTCGCGCGGGATACCCTTTTCGCGGGCCTGGTTGGCCAAGTCCTCGATGCTCAGCGCGTCGAGCTTCTTGACCGCCTCCTCCTGCAGCTCGGCCCAGAGGGGGCGGACGACCTCCTGGCCCAGGCGGGATCCCGGCGGCAGCGCCTCCTCATCGTCGGCCGCCGTCTCCAGCGACCGGATGGCGCGGACGATCTCGCCGACGGTGATCCGCCGGCGCTCCCGCGCCAGGCGATAGCCGCCGCGCGGCCCGCGCACCCCGGTCAGGATGTCGACCCGGACCAGCTGCTGCAGCACCTGCTCCAGATACCGGCGCGGGATGCCCTGGCGCTTGGTGATCTCGGCGCTCTGCACCGGCGTGTCGACGGCGTTGTAGGCGATGTCGAGGACCGCCTCGATCGCGAACAGCATCTTCTTCGGCAGTCGGAACATCCCTTAGGCTCCCGTTCCGGTGGATCCATAGCCGCCCGTGCCGCGGGCGGTGGTGTCGAGGCCCGGCCGCTCGTCCCAGGCGACGGTCGCGTGGCGGGCCACGACCATCTGGGCGACGCGCATGCCCCGGGTGATGGCGACCGGCTCGTCGCCATGGTTGATCAGCACCACGCCGATCTCGCCCCGGTAGTCGGAGTCGATCGTGCCGGGCGCGTTGACGATGGTGATGCCGTGCTTGAGGGCAAGGCCGGAGCGCGGGCGCACCTGCGCCTCCCAGCCGCCCGGCAGGGCGATGGCGATGCCGGTCGGGATCAGCACCCGGCGGCCGGGCGCCACCGTCACCGGCTCCGCCACGGCCGCGAGTAGGTCCAGCCCGGCCGACTGCGCGGTGGCGGCGGCGGGCAGGGGCAGGTCGGCGCCATGCGGCAGTCGGGTGACGGCGATGGAGACGGCTTCGGTCATCGGCTCGGGCTCAGCCTTTCTCGAAATGGCGGGCGATCGCGCCGGCCAGGCGGGTGCCGATATCGGCCTTGCTCAGGCGCGGCCAGGTCTGGGCGCCCTCGGCGGTGATCAGGTGCAGGATGTTCGAGTCGCCGCCGAAGGCCTGGGTGCCGGGCGACACGTCGTTGGCCAGGATCCAGTCGCAGCCCTTGCGGGCGCGCTTGGCCTGGGCATGGGCGATCACGTCCTCGGTCTCGGCGGCGAAGCCGACCACCAGGGCCGGCCGGTCGGGGCCGGGGGCGCTCAGCGTCGCCAGGATGTCCGGGTTCTCGGCCAGGGCCAGGGCCGGCGGTCCGCCGGCGCCCTTCTTGATCTTCTGGCCGGACGGCGTGGCGACGCGCCAGTCGGCCACCGCGGCGGCGCAAATTGCGGCGTCGGCAGGCAGGGCGGCGCGGCAGGCGGCCATCATCTCGTCCGCCGTCTCGATCGGCACCAATGTGACGCCGTGCGGCGCCGGCTCATGGGTCGGGCCGGTCACCAGCGTCACCCGCGCCCCGGCCTGGCGCAACGCCGCGGCGATGGCATGGCCCTGCTTGCCGGAGGAACGGTTGGCGATGTAGCGCACCGGGTCGATCGGCTCATGCGTCGGGCCGCTGGTGACGATGACGTGGCGGTCCTGCAGCGGGCCGCCGGTGCCGAAGCGGTCGAATTCGGCGAAATATGCCTCGACCGCGGCAACGATCTCCAGCGGCTCAGACATGCGGCCGAAGCCGTATTCGCCGCAGGCCATCTCGCCCGGGTTCGGGCCGACCAGGCGCACGCCGCGGCGCTGCAGCAGCGCCAGGTTGTCGCGGGTCGCCGGGTGGTCCCACATCCGGACATTCATCGCCGGGGCCACCAGCACCGGCTTGTCGGTGGCCAGCAACGCGGTGGTGGCCAGGTCGTCGGCCAGGCCGGCGGCCATCCGCGCCAGGATGTTGGCGGTGGCCGGGGCCACCACCAGCAGGTCGGCGTCGCGCGACAGCCGGATGTGGCCCATCTCCGATTCGTCGGTCAGCGAGAACAGCGCGCCATAAACCTTGTCCTCGGTCAGGGCCGAGACGGCGAGGGGGGTGACGAACTCCGTCGCCGCCTGGGTCAGGATGCAGCGCACCCGGGCGCCGCGCTCGCGCAGGCGGCGGATCAGGTCCAGCGATTTGTAGGCGGCGATGCCGCCCGCGATGACCAGCAGGATGCGGCGGTCACGCAGCGTCAGCGTCACGGCAGGTCCCCAGGGCGGCGGAGAGCGAATTACATCGCATGAATGTTCTTTAGGGCGCCCAGCCGGATTCGGCAAGCCCTCCAATCGTTGCTTGCGACGAAATGCGCGACGGTGGTCGTGAAATCGAGCTCAGCCCCAGCCGCGGCTCATCATCCAGTCGACCGCGGCGATGATGGTGTCGCTCTCCGCGGTGAGGTTGGCAACGACCGGACCGAGTTGCTCTTTCGGCAGATTGAAGATCGCCAGTGTGGCCAGCCCGTACCGCCTACCTTCAAGGTCGAAGATCGGGTTCAATCGGTCATTCCGTGGCAGGTCGGGCGTGGCCGGAGCCAGTGGGATGACGACCCAGCGTGCCCGGTCCCGGAACAGACTGGATTGCAGGACGACCACATAGGGGTACGCGGCCTTCGTCGCTCCGATGTTCCGATGCACATCGAATTGCGGCATCGGGCATCAGATCTCGCAGTACTCGTCGGCTGGCGCCCCGAATCGGGCTTCGTAGTCGTTCCAAAACGCAACAGACGCCGCTGTCTCCTCCTCGATCCGCCGGCGCTCAGCCTGTTCCATGGCGGCGAGGAGGCCAGCTTCGGCTGCAGCGGAAACATTGACGCCCATGGCCTTGGCCCGGGCCACAAGGTCACTGTTCATACTGCAGTTGACGGGCTTCTTGGGGGCGTCTTCCTGATAGCGGACAAGCATCTCTTCGTCCATTTGATGCGCATATATCAGGCAAAGATATGCGCATTCCTGCGCGGATGCAATCACCAGAGCCGTAAAGCGCCTCTCGTCGCCTCCGAACCCTTAGATCCGCCAGCCGGTATGAATGGCGGCGATGCCGGCCGACAGGTTGGTCCAGCGCACCCGCTCCAGCCCGGCGGCCTCGATTCGCTCGGCCAGGCTCGGCTGGTCGGGGAAGCGGCGGATGCTCTCGACCAGGTAGCGGTAGCTGTCCTCGTCCTTGGCCACAACCTTGCCCATGCGCGGGATCACGGCGCGGGAGTAGAGGTCGTAGGCGCGGTCCAGGCCGGGCAGCACGACCTTGCTGAACTCCAGGCAGAAGAAGCGCCCGCCCGGTTTCAGCACCCGCCGCGCCTCGCGCAGCGCGCCGTCGATCCGGGTCACGTTCCTGAGGCCGAAGGAGATGGTGTAGACGTCGACCGACCGGTCGGCGACAGGCAGCGATTCGGCATTGCCGACCATGTGCAGGATCGGGCCGACCCAACCGCGGTCGATCGCCCGGTCGCGGCCGACCGCGACCATGCCCTCGGTCAGGTCGCATATGATGGCGCGGGCGCCCCGGCCTGTGCTGTCCACGCCGGCGCGGTCGAGGAAACGGAAGGCGATGTCGCCGGTGCCGCCGGCCACGTCGAGCAGGGTCTCGCCGGGGCGGGGCCGGATCGCGGCGATAAACTGCGCCTTCCACAGCCGGTGGACGCCGCCGCTCATCAGGTCGTTCATCAGGTCGTAGCGCTGGGCCACGCTGCTGAAGACGCCGTGGACGCGGTGGGTCTTCTCCGTCGGGTCGACCTCGGTGTCGCCGAACCAGCGGGACTCGGGATTGTGGGGCGCGTCGCTCATGGCCGGGACCATAGCGTCCGGCGCCGGGTCGTGCCAGTGTGCCGGCCATGCCCGAGCTCCCTGAAGTCGAGACCGTTCGCCGCGGCCTGGTGCCCGTCCTGGAAGGCCAGATCCTGGCCCGCGTCGAGCAACGCCGCCCCGATTTGCGCTTCCCGCTGCCCGAGCGGATGGTCGAGCGGCTGACCGGCCGCCGCATCGTCCGCCTGGACCGGCGTGCCAAATACCTGCTGATCCATCTCGACGACGGCATGGTGCTCTTGATCCATCTCGGCATGTCCGGCCGGATGATGGTCACCCAGGGCCGGCCGGAGATCGTCAGCCCGCACGATCATGTGGTGTTCGAGACCGAGGCGGGGTCGGTCGTCACCTTCAACGACACCCGCCGCTTCGGCATGATGGACCTGGTCAGCCAGAACGCGCTGCACGCCCACAAATCGCTGGAGGCGCTGGGGCCGGAGCCGCTGTCGGACGAGTTCGACGCCGCCTATCTCGACCAGGCCCTGGCCCGCAAGATCACGCCGATCAAGGCGGCCCTGCTGGACCAGCGCGTGGTCGCCGGCCTCGGCAACATCTATGTCTGCGAGGCGCTGTGGGCGGCGCGGATCTCGCCCCGCCGGGTGGCCGCCTCGGTCGCCGGGGTGCGGGCGGCGCGGTTGGTGCCGGAGATCAAGGCGGTGCTGCAGCGCGCCATCGAGGCCGGCGGGTCGTCGCTGCGCGACTATGTCCAGGTCGACGGCGAGCTCGGCTATTTCCAGCATTCCTGGTCGGTCTACGACCGCGAGGGCGAGCCGTGCCGGACGCCGAAGTGCCGGGGCACGGTGCAGCGACTCGTCCAGTCCGGCCGCAGCACCTTCTTCTGCCCGGTCTGCCAGCGCTGACCGGGCGTTCGATCAATCGAAGATGCGGAGGAGCGTTTCATGACCGCAAGCTACGAGACCATCCTGGTCGAGACCCGGGGGCGGGTCGGCCTGATCACCCTGAACCGGCCGCAGGCGCTGAACGCGCTGAACGACGCGATCTTCCGGGATCTCGGCCAGGCTCTGGCGGCCTTCGATGCGGATGACAGCGTCGGCGCCCTCGTCCTGACCGGGTCGGAGAAGGCCTTTGCCGCCGGGGCGGACATCAAGGAGATGGCGTCGAAGGACTTCATCGCCGCCTATCGCGGCAACCTGATCGAGAACTGGACCTGCATCACCAAGGCGCGCAAGCCGATCATCGCCGCGGTTGCCGGCTATGCCCTGGGCGGCGGCTGCGAGATCGCGATGATGTGCGACTTCATCATCGCCGCCGACACGGCCAAGTTCGGCCAGCCGGAGATCAAGCTGGGCACCATCCCGGGCTCCGGCGGCACCCAGCGCCTGACCAAGCTGATCGGCCGGTCGAAGGCGATGGATCTGGTGCTGACCGGCCGGATGATGGATGCGGCCGAGGCCGAGCGGTCGGGCTTGGTCGCCCGCGTGGTGCCGGCGGCCGAACTGCTGGCCGAGGCGGTGAAGGCGGCGGAGACGATCGCCGGCTATTCCCTGCCGATCACGATGATGGCGAAGGAGGCGGTGCACCGCGCCGACGAGACGCCGCTGGCGGAGGGCATCCTGTTCGAGCGGCGGCTGTTCCACGCCACCTTCGCGACCGAGGACCGGCGCGAAGGCATGGCCGCCTTCGCCGAGAAGCGCCCGGCGGCGTTCAAGCACCGCTGACGCTGGCATCGTCGATCCCGCCCGTATCATCATTTCATCCTCGATCCTCCGTTTGGAGGACGCGCCGTCGGCGGCAGGGGTGGGATCGGCGACGACGTCCTCAATGGTGGCGCCGGGGCAGACTTGTTGCAGGGGCGCTCCGGCATCGACACGGTGGTGTATGACGGCTCGGTCGGTGTCCAGGTCGTGATCGGGGCCGACAGTACAGGTGGCGAAGCCCAGGGCGACGAGGTCGAGAACACGGTCGAGAATATCCAGGGCACGGCCTATGTGGACGACCTGACCGGGTCGCTCCTCGACAATCTGCTGTCGGGCAATGGCGGCAACGACGTGCTCGTCGGGCTGGTCGGGGGCCGATCATCTGAACGGCGGCGCCGGCGCGGCAGCCGGCGACCAGGCCTTCAGCTTCATCGGAACCGGCCTCTACACCGGCGTCGCCGGGCAGCTCCGGTACTCCGTGGCGGGCGGCACCACCACCATCGCCGGCGACATCAATGGCGGCCGCGCCTCCGACTTCCACATCGTCCTGACCGGCGCCATCGGCTTGGTCGCGGCCGACTTCGTCCTGTAACAAAACGGCGGGCTGTGAGGCCCGCCGTTTTCAAGACATCCGGGTGGCTGCGCCTCAGTCGCGGCCGGGGCCGACCGCCCAGGCGCCGGGGCCGAAGGCGGTGACCATCAGCAGGCCGCCGGCAATGGCGAGGTTCTTCATCGCCATCAGCTGGTTCATCGCCGCGTCGGCATCGGTCATGGTCCAGAAATGATGGACCAGGACGATGGTCAGCAGCGTGAAGCCGGCCATGATGAAGGCGGCGAGGCGCGAGAACAGGCCGAGGATCAGCAGGACGCCGCCGCCGAGCTCGATCAGGATGGTGAGCGCGGCGAAGAGCTGCGGCACCGGCAGGCCGTTGGAGGCGACGTAGCCGACGGTGCCCTCGAAGCCGCTCAGCTTGGCCCAGCCGGAGACCACGAACAGGACGGCGAGGAAGATGCGGGCGAAGAAGGCGAAGAAAGACGAAGAGGCCGACATTTCACCATCCGGGTGAGTTGATTCGATGCGTCACTATGACATCAACCGCCTCGCCCGGATGGGGAAATTTGCATAACAGCGTGTTGCCCGATCCGGCCGTCAGCTCTTCACCTCGAAGCCGGCGCCGGTGGCGAACTTCCACAGGTTGCGGTAGCCCAGCCGGGCATAGGTCAGCGGATGCGCCTTGGCCGGGTCCTGCTCGGCCTCCACCACCATCCAGCCGCTGTAGCTCTTCGGCAGGGCGTCGAAGATCCGTGGGAAGTCGACCATGCCGTCGCCCGGCACGGTGAACAGCCCGCCGATGACGCCATCGAGGAAGCTCCAATCCTCGTCCAGAACCTTCTGCAGCACGTCGGGGCGCACATCCTTGGCGTGGACGTGGTTGATCCGGCTGGCGTAGCGCCTGGCCAGCGCCGCTGGATCGCCGCCCGCCACGGTCATGTGGCCGGAATCGAGCAGCAGGCCGACCGACAGGCCGGTGTGCTGCATCAGGAGGTCGACCTCGGCCTCGCTCTGCACCAGGGTTCCCATGTGGTGGTGATAGGCCAGCCGCACGCCGCGCTTGGCCATATGATCGCCGACCGCGGTCAGCTTGCGGCCGAACTCCGGCCAGGCGTCGTCCGGCAGGGTCGGGCGCTGCGACAGCGGCGTGCCGCGGTCGCCATGCACGGCACCGGAGGTGTCGCAGAACACCATGACCTTGCAGCCGAGCGCGGCGAGAAGCGCCAGATGCGGCTCCATCGCCGCGATCTCCTCCTCGACCGAGCGGTCGAGCAGGTTGGCGCTGTACCAGCCGGAGATCAGGGCCAGACGGTGCGCCTCCAGGATCGGCCGCAGCGTGTCGGTCTGGCGCGGGAACTTGTTGCCCAGCTCGATGCCGGTGAAGCCGGCCTCGCGCGCCTCGAACAGGCAGGTCTCGAGCGGCGTCTCGCCGCCCAGCTCCGGCAGGTCGTCGTTGCTCCAGGCGATCGGGTTGGTGCCGAGGGTGACGGTCATCGCGGCGGTCTCGTCGGGTTCGTGTGCGGGGAATGGGTCACGCGTTGCGCCCGGTGACGGGGTGGCCGGCCAGCTGTTCTTCGTAGCCGGCGCGGGCCTGGCGCACCTGGTCGCGGTCGGAGACCTCGGGGACGGCCACGTCCCACCAGGCGCCACCGGCCTCGGTCGTCACCACCGGGTCGGTGTCGATGACGATGACGCTGGTCTGGTCGGTCGCCTTGGCCCGCAGCAGCGCGCCTTCAAGCTCGGCGATGCCCGCCACCTTCTCCGACGCCGCGCCCATGCTGGCGGCGTGCAGGGCGAAGTCGATCGGCTGGGCGCCGGCGATGTCGCGGAACAGGTTGTTGAAGGAGGCGCCGCCGGTCGCGTTCTGCAGCCGGTTGATGCAGCCGAAGCCTCGGTTGTCGAGCACGACGATGGTCAGCTTGACGCCCTGCTGCACCGCGGTGGCGATCTCGGAGTTCATCATCATGTAGCTGCCGTCGCCGACCAGGATATAGACCTCGCGGTCCGGCCGGGCCAGCTTGACCCCGAGGCCGCCGGCGATCTCGTAGCCCATGCAGGAATAGCCGTATTCCAGGTGGTAGCCGCCCGGCGCGTCGGTGCGCCATAGCTTGTGCAGCTCGCCCGGCAGGCCGCCGGCGGCGCAGACCACGACGGCGCCGCGCCCGGCCGCCCGGTTGACCGCGCCCAGCACCTGGGCGTCGGAGGGCAGGGGGGCGTTGCTGGCGGCAGTGGCGCGGTCGACCGACGCGGTCCATTCCGCGATCAGCCCCTTCGTCCGGTCGGACTGGGCCTTCGGCGCGGTCCAGGAGCCCAAAGCCTCGGACAGCTCGTCGAGGCCGCGCCGCGCATCGGCAACCAGCGGCAAGGCGCCGTGCTTGCCGGCGTCGAACACGGCGGCGTTCAGCTGGATCAGGGTGCGCCCCGGCGCCCGGAACAGGGCGCGGGAGCCGGTGGTGAAGTCCTGCAGCCTGGTGCCGACCGCCAGCACCACATCGGCGTCGACCGCCAGGGCATTGGCAGCGCTCGATCCGGTGACGCCGATCGAGCCGGCATTGGCCGGGTGGTTCCAGGCCAGGCTGCCCTTGCCGGCCTGGGTCTCGGCCAGCGGCAGGCCGTGGCGCTCGGCGAAGCCGGCCAGGGCCTTGGCGGCGCCGGAGTACAGCACGCCGCCGCCGGCGATCACCAGCGGCCGCTCGGCCGACTTCAGCGCCGCGACGGCCTGGGCCAGCTCGGTCTCGTCCGGGCCGGGGCGGCGGATGCGGTGGACCTGGTCCTCGAAGAACCAGGCGGGGTAGTCATAGGCTTCGGCCTGCACGTCCTGGCACAGCGCCAGCGTCACCGGCCCGCATTCCGCCGGGTCGGTCAGCACCGCCAGGGCGCGGGGCAGGGCGGTCAGGATCTGCTCCGGCCGCGTGATCCGGTCGAAATAGCGCGACACCGGGCGGAAGCAGTCATTGGCGCTGACCGTGCCGTCGCCGAAATCCTCGACCTGCTGCAGCACCGGGTCGGGCCGGCGGCTGGCATAGATGTCGCCGGGCAGCAGCAGCACCGGCAGCCGGTCGACATGGGCCAGGGCGGCGGCCGTCACCAGGTTGGTGGCGCCCGGGCCGATCGAGGTGGTGACCGCCATCATCCGGCGGCGGAACTTGGCCTTGGCATAGGCGATCGCGGCCAGGGCCATCGCCTGCTCATTGTGCGCCCGCAGGGTCGGCAGATCCTCGCGATGGGCGTACAGCGCCTCGCCCATGCCGGCGACGTTGCCATGGCCGAAGATCGCCCAGCAGCCGGCGAACAGGCGCTCCCGGCTGCCGTCCTCCGCCTCGATCCATTGCGCGGCGAGGTGGCGCACCAGGGCCTGCGCCATGGTCAAACGCACGGTTCCCATCGCTATCGCTCCTTCAGGCCGCGGCTTGCGCTGCGGCGCGGGCATTCTCCCAGGCGGCGATCAGGCTGCCATAGCTGGCGGCCATCCGTCTCACCGCTTCGTCATCGTCGATGCGCCCGGCGATCCAGTCCTCGGCGGCGCGGCCGAAGATGGTGCGGCCGACCGCGAAGCCGCGGCACCAGGGCTGGCGCGCTGCCAGGATGAAGGCCGCCATCAGCTCCTCCTCCGGCGCCTCCAGCCCCAGCAGCACCACGCCGCGGCAATGCGGGTCGCGCCGGGCGATCACCTCCTGGATCGCCGCCCAGGCGGCCTCCGAGGGCGGCGGCGGCAGCTTCCACCAGTCCGGATGGATGCCGATGCCATAGAGATGGTCCAGCGCCCGGGCCACGGTGCGGTCGTCGGCCGGCATCGATCTCGGCGGGATCACCTCGATCAGCAGCTCGTGCCGGGTGGCGCGGCTGGCGTCGAACAGCGTCAGCAGCTGGCGATCCTGCTCGGCCTGGATCTCCGGCGGGTCGTCCGGATGGTACTGCACCAGGCACTTCACCACATGCTCAAGCGGCCATTCCCGCAGGGTGACGCCGACATCCGGTCCACCCTCGAAGCGCAGCGGGCGCGACCCCGGCAGCTCGATCGGCCGGCCGATCCAGGCGCCGCTGCCGGCGGCGGCGAACAGCGCCTCGCTGCCCAGCCTGCCGTCGATCAGCACGCCGAAGCCGGGCCGGTCGCCATGCGCCTGCTTCGCCGCCTGCCAGGCCAGCAGCTTGAACTCGCCGATCCGCTCCGGGTCGACGCCGTGGCGCGCCGCCATCTCCTCCAGCTGCGACCGGTGATCGAAGGCCATGGCATGGACCTCGGGCCAGTCGCGGATCCGGGTCGTCGCCCAATGCACCTGGTTCAGGGCGGGATCCTCGCGCAGCCGGTGATGGGCGCTGCCCTCGGCCAGGAACTGCGACAGCTCCGCCCAGCTCGGATAGGACGGGGCGCAGCCATGCCGCGACACGGCGAAGGCGCCGCAGGCATTGGCGTAGCGGCAGGCGGCCTCGACCGGCTCGTCGCGCAGCCAGCCGCGCAGGAAGCCGGCCATGAAGCCGTCGCCGGCGCCCAGCACATTGTAGACCTCGACCGGGAAGCCGGGGCCCTTCACCCCCTGCTCGATGTCGTCCGGGATCGCGCCCGGGAACACGACGCAGCCCATCGGCCCGCGCTTGACCACGATGGTGGCGGTGCTCAGCGCGCGCACCCGGCGCAGCGCCGCCAGCGTGTCGGTGGCGCCGCCGGCGATGTGGATCTCCTCCTCGGTGCCGACGATCAGGTCGCAGTCCGGCAGGATCGCCTGGAGATGGGCGCTGACCGCCGAGCTTTCGACGAAGCGCTCCTCGCCCAGCCCGTGGCCGGTCAGTGCCCACAGCACCGGGCGGTAGTCGATGTCCAGCGCCACCTTGCGGCCATGGGCATGGGCCAGCCGCATCGCCTTCCGGCTCATCGCCGCGACCGAGGGTGTGGAGAAATGGGTACCGGTGACCACCACGGCGCGGGCCGAGGCGATGAAGGCCTCGTCGATGTCGTCCTCGGACAGCGCCATGTCGGCGCAGTCCTCGCGGTAGAAGATCAGCGGGAAGGTGTGGCGGTCGCGGATGCCCAGGATCACCAGCGCGGTCAGGCGCTTCTGGTCGGTGATGACATGGCTGGTGTCGACGCCTTCCGCCGCCAGCTGCTCGCGGATGAAGCGGCCCATATGCTCGTCGCCGACCCGGGTGAGCAGGGCGGTGCGCAGGCCCAGCCGGGCGCCGCCGACCGAGATGTTGGTCGGGCAGCCGCCGACATATTTGGCGAAGGACGCCATGTCCTCCAGCCGGCCGCCGACCTGCTCGCCATAGAGGTCGACCGAGGACCGGCCGATGCAGATGACATCAAGCGTGGGCTCAGCCATGACGCGAGACCCCCTCCGGGCGCCAGAACTCGGCCTTCGCGTCCATGGTCCAGCGATGCTCCTCGGTGAATTCGGGCACGGTGTAGGGGTTGCCGGCCAGGTGCCGGATCACCCAGGCGTAGTACATGCCGTAGCCGGGCGCCGCGCATTGCGCGTGGTCGAAGCCGTCGAAGATCTTGATGGTGTCGTTCGCCCGCACCTTCAGCACGGTCTCGCCCAGCTCGGCATGGCCGTAGCCGCGCGGATCGGTGAAGCGATAGTGGTAGATCTCCGGCTGCGGGTGGTGGTGCGGAGGATAGCTGGACCAGCGGCCGGGGAAGGTCACCACCTCGCCCAGCACCAGCTCGGCGTTCGGGTCGCTGTTGCGCAGGTCGAAGATGGTGCGGACATAGCGGTAGCAGGCATTATCGACCTGGCCCTTGCCGCGGTGCTCGTTCGGCACATCCTCCGGTCCGAAGACACGGGACGGGAAGGGCTTGGCGTTCTTCGTCTCGTAGACCGTGAATTCGGCCTCGGTCTCGGCGGCAAGCCGCACCCGGGCGCCGGCGGCGACATGGACGGCGCTGGCCGATTCATCGAACAGCGAGGCGCGGGTGAAACGGACAGACTGGTTGTCGACCGTCACCTCCGCGGTGCCGGACATCAAGAGCCAGGCGGTCTCGTTCGCGGTCTCGATCTCCCGGCTCTCGCCCGGTGCCAGCTTCAGCACGGCGACCGCGATGCCGGTGTCGTCCTCGGGCTCGTCGAAGCGGGTGATCTGCGTCAGCCCCGGGCCGAAGCCGCCGCGGTGGCCGGTCAGATGGCGGGTCATGGCTGGTCCTCCCCAGGGCGATTTCAGTCAAATAGAACAAATATTCCATTTGACTGCAACCTCAGAATTCTGATTTTTCTGTCGCGATCGGCCGACGCCGGGCCGATGATCCGGCGCGTCGCGAGGGAGAGGAACCATGCTCAAGATCTGCCAGTTCGGTGCCGGACGGATCGGGAAGATCCATGCCGACAACATCGCCCGGAACCCGCGGACCCGACTGGTCACCGTGGTCGACGTGCACCATGAATCGGCCGAGGCGCTGGCCAAGCAGCACGGCGCCGCGGTCGGCGACGGGCTGGCGGCGCTGGACGGCGCCGACGCGGTGGTGATCGCCAGCTCGACCGATACCCATGCCGACCTGATCGAGGCCGCCGCCAAGGCCGGCAAGGCGATCTTCTGCGAAAAGCCGATCGACCTCGACAGCGCCCGGGTCGAGGGCTGCCTCGACATCGTCGCCCAGGCCGGGGTGCCGCTGGCGCTCGGCTTCAACCGGCGCTTCGACCCCAGCTTCGAAGCGGTCCATGCCGGCATCGCCGAAGGCCGCATCGGCAAGGTCGAGCTGGTGGCGATCACCAGCCGCGACCCCGGCCCGCCGCCGGCCAGCTACATCCGCGTCTCCGGCGGGCTGTTCCGGGACATGATGATCCATGATTTCGACATCGCCCGCTGGCTGCTCGGCGAGGAGCCGGTGGAGATCTATGCGACGGCCAGCAACCTGGTCGACCCGGCGATCGGCGCCGAGGGCGACGTCGACACCGCGGTGGTGACGCTGAAGACCGCGGGCGGCGCCATCGCCCAGATCTCCAACAGCCGCCGCGCCGTCTATGGCTACGACCAGCGGGTCGAGGCCTTCGGCTCGCTCGGCATGCTGCGGGCCGAGAACCGGGCCGCGACCACGGTGGAATATGCCGGCGCCGACGGGGTGGTGCGGGACAAGCCGCTGCATTTCTTCCTGGAGCGCTATGCCGAGGCCTATCGACGCGAGCTCGACGATTTCATCGACGCGGTGCTGGAGGGGCGGGCCCCCCGGGCCGGCGGCGAGGACGGCAAGCGCGCCCTGCTGCTCGCCGACGCGGCCTGGGAATCGGTCAAGACCGGCGCCCCGGTGCGACTCTCGCGCTGAGTCCGGCTGGAATTGTCCTGCGAAAGATTCTCTCCGACCGCGGCCGAACGCCTATGGTCAAGGCGCTCGGCCTGAGGTTATAGTTCGTCCGGGTGTCTTCTGTAGGCTCGGCTGAGGGGTAGAGAGACGTTACTTCGCCCGCGGGTGGTCAACCACACGCGGGCTGGTTGTCTCTAGGTAACGAATGGTCGTCTCGACAAAAACGTTCAGACCGTCCAGCACCGGCGCAAATCCGGTTGCGAGCGGACAGATTCTGGTTTCCGCTCGCGGAAGCCGCACCCTTGGTCCTGGTGCAGCACTTTCTCTTGGAGTTTCAGTTCAATGATGAACCGACGTCATCCGCCGCGCGTCGGAGGCGGCGAATATCGCCGTGACGTGACGGCAGTGGTCAAGTGGTTCAACCCGACGAAGGGTTTCGGCTTCGTCCAGGTGACGGACGGTTCGCCGGACGCGTTCCTGCACGCCTCGGTCGTGGAACAGTCCGGCCATCGCGAGATGTATGAGGGCACGAAGATCGTCTGCGACATCGCGGAAGGTCAGAAGGGCCCGCAGGTCGCGGTGATCCATCGTGTCGAGGAGCTCGGCGCTCCGCCGGCCGGCGGTGGTGCCGGCGCCGGTGGCGGCTTCCGGCCCAACCGCTTCGGCGACCGCGGGGATCGCGGCGGCTTCGGCGGCGGTGGCGGCTTCGGCGGCGGTGGTGGCGGCTTCGGCGGCGATCGCGGCGGCTTCAGCGGCCCGGCGACCGAGGTCGAAGGCACGGTGAAGTTCTTCAATGCCGAGAAGGGCTTCGGGTTCGTGACGCCGGATGACGGCGGCAAGGACGTCTACGTTGCCTCGCGCGCCCTGCAGAAGGCCGGCCTGCCGAGCCTGAACAGCGAGCAGCGGGTTCGCCTGACGGTCCGCATGGGCCAGAAGGGCCCGATGGCGGAAGCGGTCCAGCTGCTGTGACGATGGATGCGGCCCGGGGGCGACTCCGGGCCGTTGTCTTTCGTGGCCGAGCCCCGCTCCGCCCCACCCGATCGCGTGCCCGAGGATAAACCAGGGCCCCGCGCGAAGTTCACGCGCGAATTGCCGGCGGTCAGACGCCGGGCGTTGATCGAAGCCACGGCCCGATGCCTGGCCGAACGCGGCCATGGCGCTACATCGGTGCGCGAGGTGTGCGCCCGTGCCGGCGTTTCGCCCGGCCTGGTGCGCCATTATTTCGGCGGCATCGACACCCTGATCGCCGAGACCTACCGGTCCATCGGCAGCCATGTGGCCGAGACCCTGGCTGTCGCGCTGGACGCGGCGGATGCCACGCCCGAGGCGCGGTTGCGCGCCTTCATCGACGCCAGCTTCCGGCCGCCGGTGCTGGACCCCGACCTGCTGTCGATCTGGCTGTCCTTCTGGGCCCTGGTGCGCCGCGACGAGGCGATCCGGCAGATCCATCGCGACGTCTACGCAGCCTATCGCCGCCGGCTCGAAGGGCTGATCGCCGAGGCCGCCGGCTCCCGGTCGCTCCGGGTCGACGCGGCGCTGGCGGCGCTGGCCTTCACCGCCATGCTCGACGGGCTGTGGCTCGAGCTCTGCCTCGACCCCTCGGTGTTCACGCCGGAGGACGCCGTGCGCATCGCCAATGGCTGGGTCGACGGCCTCCTGTCCGGCACCGCCATGGGGCTGGCGACGGACAGTGCCTAGACCGCCGGGCCGCTGCCCTCGCCCCGCAGCAGCGCCCGGTTGTCCCGCATCAGCCGGACGATGCGCTCGATCACGGCGCGCACGGCGGGGTGGCGGCGCTCGTCCTGGTGCAGCACCAGCCATTGCTGGTGGCGCAGCTCCTCGATCTCCTGCAGCCGGTCGAGCTCCGGATCGGCGTCGCCGACGAAGCAGGGCAGCACCGCCCGGCCGACGCCGCGGCGCAGCAGGTCCAGGATCAGCCGTGGGTCGTTGCCGCGCACCACTGTGGCGGCGGCGTGCCGTTCCGCCACCCAGCGGGCCGAGGGGGTGACGGCGCCGTCGCCGGTCACGCCGATCCAGCGCTCTTCCAGCCGCCCGCCGCGCCGGCCATAGACGGCGAAGGCGACGTCGCCGGTGCGGCGCCCGGCCAGCCAGGGCTCCTCCGGCCGGCGGTTGCGCACGCCGATATCGGCCTGGCCGCGGGCGATGTCGAGCCGGGCATTGGCGGCGACGAAGTCGATCGTCCAGGGCTCGCCGGGCGACCACAGCGCGTCGATCTGCCGGGCCAGGAACCAGGAGGTCCAGGTGCCGGCCGAGATCCGCACCGTGCGGCGCGGCGACTGCCCATCGCGCCAGCGCTCGATACCGGTGGCCGCGGCCTCCATCTCCTCGGCCTGGACCAGGAACTGGCGCCCCGGCTCGGTCAGCCGGTAGCCCAGCCGCTCACGCACGAACAGGCGCTGGCCCAGGCTGCGCTCCAGCGCCGTCATCCGGCGGCCCAGCGTCGCCGGGCTGGACCCCGCCTGGCGCGCCGCGGCGCTCAGCCCTTCGCCGCGGGCCACGGCCAGGAACAGCCGGATGTCCTCCCAATCGACCGGACTTTTCATTTCTGCAACGCTCATTTCAGTGCTGCCTGTTCCAGGGTCGGATCATAGCCGATAGCCTTGTCATGATTGATCCACATTCTTTTCGACGATGAAAAGGGAAGCGCCATGACCGACCGAACCGAACCGGTGATCCGCCTGTGGGATGGACGCGAGGTGCCGCGCCTCGGCCTCGGCTGCTGGGCGATCGGCGGCCCATTCTTCGCCGGCGACACGCCGCTCGGCTACGGCACGGTCGACGACGCGGAATCGACCGCGGCCATCCGTTGCGCCGTCGACCTCGGCATCCGGTTCTTCGACACCGCCGACGTCTATGGCGCCGGCCATTCCGAGGAGGTGCTGGGCCAGGCGCTCGAAGGCCGCGAGGAGGTCGTGGTCGCGACCAAGCTGGGCAACCGGTTTGATCCCGCCACCAAGCAGTACGGCGGCAGCATCGAGGATGGGGACCTGCGGCGCGAGGTCCGCAGTGCGGTGGACGGGTCGCGGCGCCGGCTGCGGCGCGACCGGCTCGATCTGGTGCAGCTGCACCTGAACACGATGGCGATCGACCGGGCCGGCGAGGTGTTCGACGAACTCGACGCGCTCCGTGCCGCCGGCACCATCGGCGCCTATGGCTGGAGCACCGACTACCCGGAGCGGGCGGCGGCCCATGCCGGGCGCGCCGGCTTCGTCGCCGTGCAGCACGGCATGAACCTGTTCTTCGACGCGCCGACCCTGTCCAGCGTGGCCGAGCGGCATGGGCTGATCTCGATCAACCGCTCGCCGCTGGCCATGGGGCTGCTGACCGGCAAATTCGCGGCCGGGCAGGCGCTGCCGGCCGGCGACGTCCGGGCCAACACCTTCGACTGGATGGACTATTTCAAGGACGGCCGGGTGGTGCCGGGCTTCGCCGAGACGCTGGAGCGGATCCGCCACCTGCTCTCCACCGACGGCCGCAGCCCGGCCCAGGGGGCGCTCGCCTGGCTCTGGGCCAAGTCGCCGCGGACCCTGCCGATCCCCGGCTTCCGCTCGGTGGCGCAGGTGCGGGAGAATGTCGGCGCGCTGGAAAAGGGGCCGCTGCCGGCCGAGGCGATGGCGGAGATCGAGCGCCTGATCGACCGTCCGCCGGAAGGAGCCGCCCGCGAGCGCTGAGGCGCCTCAATCCTTGGTGCTGGCCTCCCAGCTGGCATGCGTGATGCCGGGCTGTTTTTCGAGGCGGGTGACCACGGCTTCCAGCTCCTTCGGGTTCACCGCGGTGCTGACCAGCGTGGCGACGATCTCGACCGCGTCGTCGCCACGCTCGATCACCTCGTCGTCGCTGGCCGGGTACCGCGCCGCCTGCAGCTGGTCCAGCAGCAGCTCCCGGACCTCCGGCATCGCGGTCGGGGTGGTGGTCACGCGCACCTCGTAGGTCGCCTCCGACGCCTGCTCGTTGAACGGGATGCGGTTGATGGCGTTGACCAGCGGCCGCAGCGCCGTGTTGCCGGCGATGACGAAGACGGTCAGCAGGGTGGCCTCGGCCACCATGTCCACGCCGGTGCAGGCGCCGACGGCGGCCGAGCACCACAGAGTCGCCGCCGTGTTCAGGCCGCGGACATTCATCCCCTCCTTCATGATCACCCCGGCGCCGAGGAAGCCGATGCCGGAGACGACATAGGAGATCACGCGCACCGCCTCGGTGCTGCCGGCGATGCGGGCGGCGAGGTCGACGAAGGCGGCGGCACCGACCGCCACCAGGACACAGGTCCGCAAGCCTGCAGTGCGCTGCCGGTACTGCCGCTCGGCGCCGATCAGCGTGCCCAGCACGAAGGCCGCGGTCAGGCTGACCACCGTGTCGAGGAACGGGTAGAGGTCGAAGGTCTCGATGAAGCGCATCGCCGGCTCCATCCCGGAAGTTGCGTCGCGCCGCCGCTATGGCCTGCCCCGCCGGCGCTGGCAATGCGAAACATCGTGGCGGAGTCGCAGCGTCTCGCTTTTTGTCACACCCGCTAGAATATTTTTCGCAACGATCGGGGTTCTGCGGCGGCAGTTCCTAACTATACTCGAAGCCGAACATTGCCTGGATTCGCACGTTGACCCTGACAGGCCGATTTCGGTGACCGGATGGCGCTTGCCGCAGCTGCTTCGATCGTCTGGCTGAGCGTGTGCGCATCGCCGCCGGCTGAGGCCAGTATCAGCCGGACGTCGGAGGACATGACCGGCGCCCCGCTCGCGCTCGCGATCTCGCCGGACCGTCCGGACCGGTGCCCCGCGCTGGCCCTGGCGGTCGGCGATGCCCGCATCCTGTGGCTCGGCTTCGAGCCGGCCTCGCAGGCGCCGCAGGCCTCGCCGGCCCGCAACCTGGTGATCCGGCTGATCGGGCCGGTGCCGGGCCATTCGGATGACCCGGTTACGATCTCCGAGATCGAGCTCGATGACGGGCGCGCCCCGGACGCGGGCCCCATGCTGCCGGTCGGGCCGGACCTGCTCGACCAGGCCCGGCCGTGGGCCGTCGGGCGGGCAGCGCTCGGCAAGGCCGGTCCGGGGACCGTCACGGCGGAGTGCGCGGCCGGGACGGCGGGGGGCTCAGCCGTCGTCGAGCTGCCCGGCCATCTCCCCCGCGGGGCCCGGCTGGCTCTGGCCGCGGAATACGACGCCGACGCGCTCTTCGATCTCGCCCTGGGCAGCCGGGACAAGCCGCTCGGTCGCCTGCCGCCGGGCACCGGCCGGCAGGCGGTCGTGCCGCTTCCGGGCGATCGGGACGCTCCGGTCGTGGCGACCATCCGCTGCCCGCCTGGGCCAGCCCGGATCTCGCTGCGCTCCCTCCGGCTGAGCGGTGGCGAAGCCCGGCCGGTGCCGCTGTCGACCTGGGTCTGGCGGCCGGCGCAGTGGCGTGACGACGGCGACGGCCTGATCGCCGCGGCGCGGGCCCGCGGGCTGGACCGGATCTTCATCGGCCTCGACATCGGCGACGGGGCGGTGGCGGATGCCGGACGGCTGCGGTCCTTCCTGCAGGCCGCCCGCGCCGTGGGCCTGTCGGTCTGGGCCGTCGAAGGCGATCCGGCCGCCATCACCAAGGCGGGCCGGCCGCCGTTCCTGGAGCGCACGCGGGCGATCGCCGCCTTCAACCGCGGCGGCTCCCCGGCCTTGGACGGGATCCAGTACGACATCGAGCCCTATCTGCTTCCGGGCTGGCCGCTCGACCGAGCCGCGGGCATCGCCGCCTATCTCGACACGCTCGAGCGGCTGAAGCGGGACGCCGCCGGCCCGGTCGAGGCGGTCCTGCCCTTCTGGTGGCTCGAGATGCCGGAGATGGCCGGCTCCCTCGACCGGCTCGCGGCGGCGGCGGACCGCTTCGCCGTCATGGCCTATCGCACCAGGCCGGACGACATCGTCGCCGCCGCCGAAAGCGCCCTGGCCTGGGCCGGCGCGCATGATCGGCCGATGACCGTGGCGCTGGAGGCGGGGCCGCTGCCGGACGACCGCGTCCAGACCTTCCGCCCGGCGGCGGAGGGCGAGCTGTGGCGGGTGGCGCTCGACGGGCGCCGGATCCTCGTCCTGCTCGACCGGCGCCGCGCCAACCCGGCGGGGCAGGCCTATCGCCGCCAGGGCGACCACCGGCTGCCGGCCGGCCGGCTCAGCTTCCTCGGCGACGCCGCGGCGCTGACGGCCGCGACCGACCGCGTCCGGCCGGTCCTCTCCGCCTGGCCGGCCTTCGCCGGCATTGCCGTCCACGGGCTGCTCGACGGCCCCTCAGCCCGGAAGGAGCCCTGAGCCGATGCCTTCCAAGCCGAAGATCCTGGTCGTGGACGACGACGAGCTGCTGCGCGACCTGCTGGAGTTCAGGCTGCGCAGCCGTGGCTACGAGGTCGAGCTGGCCGAGGACGGTGAGGCCGCCCTCGAAGCGGCCTCGGCCTCGCCGCCCGACCTGATCGTGCTCGACGGCATGATGCCGGGCCTCGACGGTTTCCAGGTGCTGCAGCGGCTGTCCGACAACGACGAGACGCGCGACGTCCCGGTGATCATGCTGACCGCGCGCCGGCAGGAGCAGGACGTGGTGGCCGGCCTGTCGCTCGGCGCCCAGGATTATCTGGTCAAGCCGTTCCTGCCCGACGAGCTGCTGCTGCGCATACAGCGCATCCTGCGCAGCCGCCAGAGGCCGTCGTGACGCCAGGCCGCGGTACCTTCGCCGCCGCCGTGCTCGCGCTCGCATTGACCGCCGCAATTCCGGCCGCCCGTGCGGCCACGGCCGAGGACCTGTACAAATCGGCGCTGGAGGCGCGCCGGGCCAATGATTTCGACCGCGCCGTCCAGCTGCTGACCGAGGCCCGGGCGATGGCCCCGAAGGATGCCGACATCCTGCTGCTGCTCGGCCAGATCCAGGGCTTCCAGCAGCGCTACGACCTGGCGCTCGACACGCTCGGCCAGGCGCGGGCGCTGGCGCCGGACTATGCCGATGTCCGGCTCGCCATCGCGCGCATCCGCAGCTACCAGGGCCGCTATGCCGAGGCGGCGGCGGAGGTCGACGCTGTGCTGACCCGGGATCCGGGCAATGCCGAGGCGCTCGCGCTGAAGGGCCGCATCGCCCTCTACCAGAACCGGCTGGACGAGGCCGAGGGCGCCTATCGCGCCGCCCGGGACGCGGCCCCGAACCTGGCCGACCCCCATGTCGGGCTGGGCGACGTTGCCGCCGCGCGCGGCCAGTTCGATGCCGCGGTCGCCGAATACGACCAGGCCGAGGCCCGCGAGCCGGGCAATGCCGACATCGCCGAGCGGCGCCGGCGCCTGGCTGCGGGCACCACGATCGAGCATCCCTGGCGGCTCGACCTCAGCGGCGGGTACAGCGTCTATGACGGTGCCGCGCGGGCGCCCTGGCGCGAGGGCGGCGTCAGCATCGGCTACCGCTTCTCCCCCGCCACGGCGGTCTTCGGCGGCGTGTCGTTCCACAGCCGCTTCGGCGAGTTCAGCGAGCAGTTCCAGGCCGGGATCTTCCAGCGCCTCGCCGACGGCGTCGAGGGCTCGCTCACCGCCACCGTCGCCCCGGGTTCGGACTTCCTGCCGCGCTGGTCGCTGGCCGGCGGCACCACCGTGACCGTCAGCGCGGGCGACCGGCAGGGCTTCCTCGGCCGCACCGCCCTGACCGGCGATGTCCGCTACCAGGCCTATGACGGCTTCGACGTGCTGACCTTGACGCCGGGGCTGCAGCAGCACCTCTTCGCAGAGCGGCTGTGGCTGACCTTCCAACTGCCGCTCAGCCGCGACCGGTATGGCGACTGGCAGGTCGGCTGGCTGGTGCGCGGCGACTGGCAGGCGAAGGACTGGCTGCGGGTCTTCGCCGGCTATAGCCGGGCGCTTGACACCGAGATCAGCACCACCATCGAGACCCGCACCCTGTTTGGCGGGCTCGGCGTCGACCTGGACGACCAAGTCGCGCTGACGCTGACCGGCGAGGGCGAGGAGCAGATCGACGGCCCGACGCGCTACGGCGTGACGCTCGGCCTGACCACCCGGTTCTGACGCCATGCTGCTCGCGATCTGGACCGTCTCCCTCGCGCTGGCCCTGGCTGCAATGATGGTGATGGCGGCGCTGATCCTGCGCCGGGCGCTGCTGCAGGCCCGGGCCAGGCGAAGCCGGGCCGTCGTCAGAGTCCTGCAGGGCAAGATCTTCGCCTTCCTCGGCAACGAGATCGACGAGAGCGCCCTGCGGCGGGCGCTGGCCGAGGCCGATGGGCGCTCCGTGGTCGATCTGCTGGTCCGGATCGACCGGCTGATCCGGGACGACGGCCTGCGCCGCCTGGTCGACCTCATCCGGTCGCTGGACCTGGACACCGTTCTCAGGCGCCGGCTGGCCAGCCCGGCCGGGGCGGACTCGGTCGCGGCAATCCATAGCCTGCGGCTATTTCCGGGGGCGGAGACCGAGCGGACGCTGCGGCAGGTGGTGGAGAGCGGGCCCGGCGCTGCGATGCGCCTGGCCGCGGCGGAGGTGCTGGTCGATCTCGACGCGCCGCTCGATGCCGGCCGGCTCGTGTCGTCGCTGGCCGCGGCGGGCGGGCTGGAGTCCCGCACCTCGGCGCGGGTGTTCCGCCGGCTGGTGCCGCAGCATCCGGAGCTGTTCCTGCGGCTCGCCGGCGGGGCGCCGGATGTCCGCCAGCGCGTGCTGGCGCTGGACGCGCTGGGCGAGGCCGGCATGTTGACGGCCCTGCCGGTCGTGCTGGCGGCGGCCGGCGACCCGATGGTCGATGTCCGGGCGGAGGCCTTCCGTGTGCTCGCCAGGCTGGCGCATCCGGCGGCGGCCCCGGCGGTGCGGCGGGGGCTGGCCGACCCGGCCTGGGAGGTGCGGACCCAGGCCGCGCGCTGCGCCGCCGCGATCGGGCTGGTCGAGCTGACCGGTGATCTGGAAGTCCGGCTGGACGACGAGGTGTGGTGGGTCCGGATGCGCGCCGCCGAAGCCCTGGCCAGACTGGGCGAGACGGGGCTGGCGATCCTGCGCCGGCGGGCCGAGGAGCCGGGCACCGCCGGCCGGATCGCCCAGGCCGTCCTGATGCAGGGGGCGGGATGACCGAATTCCTCGCCGGCGCCGAAACGGTGCTGCTGGTCCTGGCCCCGATCGTCGGCTGGCTGGTGATCGCCACCGCTCTGGCGCAATCCGCGATCTACCTGGTCCAGCTGGTCGTCGCCTTCTGGACCCTGCGCCGGGCCCCGCCGGTCGAGGCCGGGCCGGCGCTCTGGGCCGCCTATGCCGACGTCGCGCCGCCGATCTCGCTGCTGGTCCCCGCCTATAACGAGGAGGCGACCGTGGTCGAGAATGTGCGGTCGCTGCTGGGGCTGCAGTATCCGCGCTTCGAGATCGTGGTGATCAACGACGGCTCGAAGGACGCCACCATGGCCCGGCTGATCGAGGCCTTCGGGCTGGTGCCGGTCACCCGCGCCTATGAGGATGCGATCCCGCACCAGTCGATCCGCGGGCTCTACGGCACGCCGCGGCAGCCCAACCTGGTCGTCGTGGACAAGGACAATGGCGGCAAGGCGGATGCGCTGAACGCCGGCATCGTCATTTCGCGCAACCCGCTGTTCTGCGCCGTGGATGCGGACAGCCTGCTCGAGGCCGACAGCCTGCTGGGCGTGGTCCAGCCCTTCGTCGAAGACCCGGTCCGGACGGTCGTGTCGGGCGGTTCGATCCGCATCGCCAATGGCTGCGAGGTCCGCTCCGGCCGGGTGGCGCGCGTCGGGCTGCCGCGCCAGATCCTGCCGCTGTTCCAGACCGTGGAGTATCTGCGGGCCTTCCTGATGGCCCGGATCGCGCTCAGCCGGATGCGGGCGCTGACCATCGTCTCCGGCGCCTTCGGCCTGTTCCGCCGCAACGTGGCGGTGGCGGTCGGCGGCTACAGCCTGGGCACGGTCGGCGAGGATCTGGAGATCATCGTCAAGATCCACCGCCATCTGCAAGACGCGAAGCGCGACTACCGCGTCGTCTTCGTGCCGGAGCCGGTGTGCTGGACCGAGGCGCCGAGCGACCTTGGCACGCTCGGGCGCCAGCGCAGCCGGTGGCAGCGCGGCGCGCTGGAGACCTTCTTCAAGCACAGGGACATGCTGTTCCGGCCGCGCTACGGCGCCGTCGGCACGATCGGCTTCGGCCAGATGCTGCTGGTCGACGTCGTCGGCCCGCCGGTCGAGGTGCTGGGCTATGCGCTGATCCCGCTCTTCACCGCGCTCGGGCTGCTCAGCGTCGACTACCTGATCGCCTTCACGGCGCTGACCTTCGTCTACGGCGTCTTCGTCAGCGTCGGTTCGCTGGTGCTGGAGGAGATCCGGCTGCGCCGCTATCCGCGGCTGCGCGACATCGCGGTGCTCACCCTCGCCGCGGTGGCGGAGAATTTCGGCTATCGCCAGCTCAACAACTGGTGGCGGGTGGTCGGCTGGTGGCGCTGGCTGCGCAAGGCCGAAGGCTGGGGCCGGATGGCGCGGACCGGGTTCCGAAAGGGGTGACCGGAAGCTGTTGACCCTGTCCTCCCGACTGTTATACGGTCGTATAATAAGGCGGTCTGAAGGCCGCGGGAGGCCAGCCTATGATCGAAGCGATGCACCGGCGCGCCGAGACGCCGCCGTCCGATGCGAGCCTGCCGGATGACGATGTCAGCCTGCCGGCCTGGATCTACCGCGATCCCGAATTCTTCGCGGTCGAGCAGGAAGCGCTGTTCCGCACCTCCTGGCAGGTGGTCTGCCACCTGAACGACATCCCCGATCCGGGCGACTTCCACACCTTCGAGTTCCTGGGCGAGAACGTGGTCGTGCTGCGCGGCCGCGACGGGGCGGTGCGGGCCTTCCACAATGTCTGCCGGCACCGCGCCGCGCGCCTCTTGGACGGGCCGAAGGGCCAGTGCGGCAGCCGCATCGTCTGCCCCTACCACGCCTGGACCTACGAGCATGACGGCCGGCTGATCGGCATGCCGCAGCGCTCCAGCTATGGCGATTTCGACTTCGGCAGCCACGGGCTGGTCCCGGTCGAGCACGAGGTGTTCTGCGGCTTCATCTTCATCCGCCTCGCACCCGGCACGCCGAGCGTGGCCGAGATGATGGGCGGCTATGGCGAGGAGATGGCGGCCTACCGGATCGAGGAGATGGTGCCGCTGGGCCGGGTGACGATGCGGCCGCGCTCGGTCAACTGGAAGAACGTCGCCGACAATTATTCCGACGGGCTGCACATCACCGTCGCCCATCCCGGGCTGACCCGGCTGTTCGGCCGCGGCTACGGCGTCGAGGCCAGGCCCTGGGTCGACAAGATGTGGGGCCAGTTGCAGGAGCGGCCCTCCGCCGTGCTGTCGGAGCGGGCCTATCAGCGCTTTCTGCCGGAGGTCCCGCATCTGCCGCCGGAGCGGCAGCGGCTGTGGACCTATTTCAAGCTCTGGCCCAATGTCGCCTTCGACATCTATCCGGACCAGATCGACTTCATGCAGTTCATCCCGGTCTCGCCGACTGAGACGATGATCCGCGAGATCGCCTATGTCCATCCGGACCACCGGCCCGAGATGAAGGCCGCGCGCTACCTGAACTGGCGGATCAACCGCCGGGTCAGCCTCGAGGACAAGACGCTGATCGACCGGGTGCAGGCCGGCATGGGCTCCTCCAGCTACACCGCCGGCCCGCTCGGCACCACCGAGGTCTGCCTGCGCAGCTTCGCCCGGGCGATGCGCCGGCTGATCCCGGAAAGCCGGCTGCACCGGCCGCCGCCGGCAGGCTGGAGCCTGCGGCGCGAGGCCTCGCAGGCGCCCGCCTTCGCGGCGGAATAAACTTCAGAACGACAGGGCCGGGCGGATCTTCATGGCGAACACACAGGTCTTCGACGTCGCGATCATCGGCGGGGGCCACAACGGCCTGGTCTGCGCCGCCTATCTGGCGGCGGCCGGGCTGAAGGTGACGGTGCTGGAGCGGCGCAAGGTCGTCGGCGGCGCCGCCGTGACCGAGGAGTTCCATCCCGGCTTCCGCAACTCCGTCGCCTCCTACACGGTCAGCCTGCTGAATCCGAAGGTGATCCGCGACCTCGACCTGCCGGGCCACGGGCTGAAGGTGGTGGAGCGGCGGCTGGCCAATTTCCTGCCGGTTGACGACCACCGCTATCTCCTGTCCGGCCCGGGCCGGACCAAGGCCGAGATCGCCCGGTTCTCGGCCCGCGATGCCGAGCGCTACGATGCCTATGGCGACCGTCTCGACGTCATCGCCGACGTGCTGCGCGACATCGTGCTGCGCACCCCGCCGAATGTCGCGTCCGGCGGCTGGTCCGGCGCGCTGCCGGAGCTGATCAAGGCGGGCTCGCTCGGCAACCGGCTGCGCAAGCTCGACATGGTGATGCGGCGCGACCTGCTCGACCTGTTCACCAAATCGGCGACGGACATCCTGGAGGGCTGGTTCGAGACGCCGGTGGTGCAGGCGCTGTTCGGCTTCGACAGCATCGTCGGCAACTACGCCAGCCCCAGCCACGCCGGCACCGGCTATGTCCTGCTGCACCATGTGTTCGGCGAGGTGAACGGCAAGAAGGGCGTGTGGGGCCACGCCATCGGCGGCATGGGCGCGATCACCCAGGCGATGGCCAGGTCGGCGGCGTCGCGCGGCGCCGTGATCCGCACCGATGCCGGGGTGCGCGAGGTGATCGTCGAGGGCGGCCGCGCCGTCGGCGTGGTGACCGAGGCGGGCGACATCGTCCGCGCCGGCTGCATCGTCTCCAACCTCAACCCGAAGCTGCTCTACGGCAAGCTGGTCGACCCGGCGGCGCTGCCGCAGGATTTCCGCGAGCGCATGGACCGCTTCAAATGCGGCTCCGCCACCTTCCGCATGAATGTGGCGCTGTCGGAGCTGCCGGATTTCACCTGCCTGCCGGGCAAGACCCTGGCCGACCACCACACCAGCGGCATCATCTTCGGCCCCAGCCTCGACTACATGGACAAGGCCTATCTCGACGCCAAGGCCGCCGGCTGGTCGAAGACGCCGATCGTCGAGATGCTGATCCCGTCGACCCTGGACGACACGCTGGCGCCGCCTGGCCAGCATGTCGCCAGCCTGTTCTGCCAGCATTTCGACCCGAAGCTGCCGGACGGCGCCAGCTGGGACGACCATCGCGAGGCGGCGGCCGACCTGATCATCGACACGGTCAACGCCTGGGCGCCGAACTTCAAGGCCTCGGTGCTGGGCCGCCAGATCAACAGCCCCCTCGACCTCGAACGGACCTTCGGCCTGATCGGCGGCGACATCTTCCACGGCGCCCTGTCGCTGGACCAGATGTTCTCGGCCCGGCCGGTGCTGGGCCATGGCGACTACCGGGCGCCGGTACCCGGCCTCTACATGTGCGGATCGGGGACCCATCCGGGTGGCGGAGTCACCGGCGCGCCGGGCCACAACGCGGCGCGCGAGATCCTGGCCGATTTCAAGCGACGCCGCCTGAAGCGCGCGGCATGATCCTATCCGGACACGGGGCAGGGCAGGCATGGACCGATCCTGGGAACTGATTCCCGGCGACATGCCGGGCCTCGAATGGCGGATCCCGGTGCTTCGCTTCCGCGGCCGCGGCGGCGGCCCCTCGGCCTACCTGCAGGCGGCGCTGCATGCCGAGGAGCTGCCCGGCGTCATCACCATCGACGCGCTGTGCGCCAGGCTGCGCCGGGCCGAGGCGGCCGGCGACATCCGCGGCGACATCACCATCGTGCCCTGGGCCAACCCGATCGGGCAGCAGCAATGGCTGCATGGCTCCGGCCAGGGGCGGTACGATTTCGACAGCCGGGTCAACTTCAACCGCGGCTTCCCGCGGCTGGACCGGCCCGACCCGTCGCTGCTGCCGGGCGACGATGCCGCGGTCACCGCGACCGAACGGCTGAAGGCACGGCTGCTGCGCCTGGCGCTGCCGTCCGAGATCGTCCTCGACCTGCATTGCGACGATGAATCGCCGCTCTACCTCTACATCCCCTCAGCGCTGTGGCCGGCCATGACGGATCTCGCCGCCGCGATGCGGGCGGATACCGTCCTGCTCTGGGATGGCGATGGCGGCGGCGCCTTCGACGATGCCTGCCTCGGACCCTGGCTGCGCAGCGGCGACCTGGCCGGGCGCGCAGTGTCGACGGTGGAGCTGCGCGGCATGGGCGACGTCGATGCCGGCCTGGCCGAGGGCGATGCCGACGGGCTGTTCTGCTTCCTGGCGGGCCGCGGCGTGATCGCCGGCGATGCGGGGCCGAGGCCGGACTGGTCGGGACCGGCCGTGCCGCTCGACTGGGTCGAGATGATCAAGGCGCCGGCGGGCGGGGCGATCTCCTTCGCCCGCAAGCCGGGCGACCGGGTCGAGGCCGGGGACCTGCTGGCGACGATCCTGGTCCGGCCGGGCGAGGAGGGGGGCGGGGTGCCGGTGCAGGCGCCGCAGCCGGGCGTGGTCATGACCCGCCGGGCGCATCGCCGGACCCGCCCGGGCGACGATCTGATGAAGCTGGTCTGCCGGTCGCCCAGCGCGGCGGCCAGGCCCGGGCCCCTCGAACCCTGAGGGGTGGAACACCATCGAAGCAAGAAACAGGGAGCGCAGAGCATGAACCGTCCGATCCTTTCCGCCTGCCTGGCCGTGGTGGCCCTGGCCGGTCTCGCCGGCCCCGTCGCGGCGCAGGAGGTGGTGCGCCTCGGCACCACGCCCGAATCCTACCCGCCCTTCACCTGGGTCGACGCCCAGGGCAAGCTGAACGGCTTCGAGATCGAGCTCGCCGACGCGCTCTGCGCCCAGATGCAGGTCAAGTGCGAATGGGTGTTGCAGAGCTGGGACGGCATCATCCCGGCGCTGCAGGAGAAGAAGTTCGACGCCATCATCGCCTCGATGTCGATCACCGATGAGCGCAAGCAGGTGGTCGATTTCAGCGACAAATACTACGACTCGCCGGCGATCTTTGTCGGCCGCAAGGACGAGACTATCGACATCTCGCCCGCAGGCCTCGAAGGCAAGACCGTCGGCGTCCAGGTCTCGACCATCCATGCCAACTACGTCGAGGCGAAGTACAAGGGCATCGTCACGATCAAGACCTACGACACCCAGGAGAACGCCAATCTCGACCTGATCGCCGGCCGGGTCGACCTGCTGCTCGCCGATTCCGTGGCGCTGACCGACGGGTTCCTGAAGTCGCCCGAAGGCGCGGATTTCGAGATCAAGGGCAAGCCCTTCACCGACCCGCTGATGGGCGCCGGCGCCGGCATCGCGGTGCGCAAGGGCGACCCGCTGGGCGCGAGATTCTCGGCCGCGATCAAGGCGATCCGCGCCAACGGCCTCTACAAGACGATCAACGACAAGTACTTCGCCTTCGACATCTACGGCAGCTGAGCCCAGGGGGATGGAGCAACTCGCTGCCCTCTTGGGCTTCGGGGAGACGGGGTGGGGGGCGCAGCTCCTGGCCGGGGCGCTGGTGACGGTCGAGATCGCCGTCGCCTCGTACCTGGTCGGGCTGGTCCTCGGGCTGCTCGGGGCCTGGGCCAAGCTGGCCGGCCCCTGGCCGTTCCGCATCCTCGGCAACGCCTACACCACGATCGTCCGCGGCGTGCCGGACATCCTGATCATCCTGTTCGTCTATTACGGCGGCACCAGCGCCCTGCGCTCGCTGATCGGCCTGGTGGTGCCGGGGGTGACGGTCGAGATCGATGCCTTCGCGGCCGCCGTCGCCTCGCTCGGCTTCGTCTCCGGCGCCTATGCCACCGAAGTGTTCCGCGGCGCCATCCTGGCGGTGCCGCCCGGGCAGATCGAGGCGGCGAAGTCGCTGGCCCTGCCGCCGCGGGTGATGTTCTTCCGCGTGGTGCTGCCCCAGGCGATGCGCTTCGCCCTGCCGGCGCTGGGCAATCTCTGGGTCGTGGTGCTGAAGGACAGCGCGCTGATCAGCGTGGTCGGGATCCGCGACCTGCTGGGCAGCGCCGCCACCGCCGCCGCCACCACGCGCATGCCCTTCACCTTCTACGCCGTGGTGGCGCTGATCTTCCTGCTGCTGACCATCGCCTCGGTCGGGCTGTTCCAGCTGGCCGAACGCGCCTATGGCCGCGGCTACCGGCGGTCCTGAACGATGGATCTCGACTTCGTCCAGCGCATCGTCGGCAACCTCCTGAACGGCGTCGTCGTCACCATCATCCTGGTGGCGGGGTCGATGATCTGCGGCAACGCCATGGCGGTGCCGGTGGCGCTGGCCCGGGTGTCGCGGCGCTGGTGGCTGAAGGCGCCGGCCTTTCTGTTCATCCTGTGCATCCGCGGCACGCCGCTGATCGTGCAGATGTTCATGATCTATTACGGCCTGGCGCAGTTCCCGGCGGTGCGGCACAGCCTACTGTGGCCGATCCTGCGCGAGCCGATGTGGTGCGCCGTGATCTCGCTCAGCATCAGCACCGCCGCCTATTCCGGGGAGGTGCTGCGCGGCGCCATCCAGGCGGTGCCGAACGGCGAGGTCGAGGCCGCGCGCTCGGTCGGGATGCGGCGCGGGCTGATGATGCGCCGGATCGTGCTGCCGATCGCCCTGCGCCAGAGCCTGCCGGTCTTCGCCAATGAGACGGTGCTGCTGCTGAAGGCCAGCGCCATCGTCTTCACCATCACCGTGCGCGACCTGATGGGCGAGGCCAACATCATCCGGGCCCAGACCTTCCGCACCTATGAGCCGCTGATCACCGCCGCCCTGATGTATCTGGTCCTGACCTGGATCATCGTCCGCGCGTTTGCCTGGCTCGAGGCGAGGCTCAGCACCCACCGGCGGGCGATCTCGGCCGCGGCGCCCGGGCGCGTTGCGCCCGCCACGGCAACCGTGCCGCTCGATGCCCGCTGATCCCGCTTATCACCTGTACGGTGCCGCGGCGCGGGATTAGGCTTCTTCTGGGCGGACGTCCGGAAGAGGCGTCGTCCCCGCGCCACTGGGAGATCGATCATGCGTTTGCGCAGCCTCGTCCTGGCCGTTGCCGCCACGGGCGTCCTGTTCTCCGGTCCTGCCTTTGCCGGCGCCGTGCTGGACCGGATCGTGCAGAACAAGAAGATGGTGATGTCGACGGATCCGGAATATCCGCCGCAGTCCTCGCTCAACGCCAGCAACCAGTTCGAAGGTTTCGACATCGATGTCGGAACCGAGATCGCCAAGCGCCTCGGCGTCTCGATCGAGTTCGTCACCCCGGGGTGGGAGACCATCGTCTCCGGCAAATGGGCCGGGCGCTGGGACGTCTCGGTCGGGTCGATGACGCCGACCAAGGCGCGGGCCGAGGTGCTCGATTTCCCGGCGATCTACTACTACACGCCGGCCGCCCTGGCGGTGCATTCGGCCAACACCACGATCAAGACCCCGGCCGACGCCTCGGGCAAGAAGATCGGCGTCGGCGCGGCCACGACCTATGAGAACTATCTGCGCGGCGACCTGGTGATCGATGCCGGCGGCGCGCCGCCGTTCCAGTTCGTGGTCAAGGACGCGAAGATCCAGTCCTACGACACCGACGTGCCGGCGCTGGACGACCTCCGGCTCGGCGACGGCACCCGGCTCGACGCGGTGGCGACGGCGCTGCCAACGATCCAGGGCGCGATCAAGAACGGCTACCCGATCAAGATCGTCGGCTCGCCCCTGTTCTACGAGCCGCTGTCGGTGGCGATCGAGAAGGGCGATCCGGAGCTGACCGCCAAGCTCGCCGAGATCGTCAAGGCGATGCACGAGGACGGCACGCTGTCCAAGCTGTCGATGAAATGGTATGGGGCCGATCTGACCAAGCCCGCGGCCTAAGCCCCCGGCTAGCGGGGTGATCCGCCTGTTCGAGGCCTTGGCGCAGCCGCTGCTGCTGCGCGGGCTTCTGTTCCTGCTCTCCGTCGCCGTGCTGGCCGGCTTCGACTATGGCGGGCTGGTCGCGCGGCTGGCGGAGATCGTGCCGGCGCTGGCCTGGCCAGCCGGCCAGGCGGCCGGGCCTTGGCTCGTCATCGCCGTCCTGGCCGCCCTAGTGGTGCTGAACTTCTGGCTGCTGTCGCATCTGCCGTTCCGGGCGCAGGCAACGATCATCTGGGTCCAACTGCTGGCCCTGTTCACGGCCTTCTGCTGGAGCTTCGGCCTCAGTTACTCCTTCATGCTCGACCGGGCGCCGATCCTGCTCGGGCTCGAGCTGCGCGACGGCTTCATCCAGGGCGCGGCGCTGACCCTGTTCATCTGCATCGTCTCGATCGCGATCTCGACCGTGATCGCGCTGGCGGCTGCGCTGGCCCGGCTGTCGGACAGCGGCCCGGCCTTCGGCGTCGCCACCTTCTACACCTCCTTCTTCCGCGGCACGCCGCTGCTGCTGCAGACCATGCTGATCTATCTCGGCCTGCCGCAGCTCGGCGTGGTCATCGACGCCATCCCGGCCGGCATCATCGCCCTGTCGCTGTGCTACGGCGCCTACATGGCCGAGATCTTCCGCGCCGGCATCCTGGCGATCCCGCGCGGCCAGTCCGAGGCCGCCCTGTCGCTCGGGCTGAAGCCGGCCGAGGTCACCTGGCTGGTGGTGCTGCCGCAGGCGATGCGGCTGATCATCCCGCCGACCGGCAACCAGTTCATCGCCATGCTCAAGGATTCGTCCTTGGTCTCGGTGATGGGGGTCTGGGAGATCATGTTCCTGGCCCGCACCCATGGCCGGGCCGAGTTCAAATACATGGAGATGCTGATCGTCGCCGCGCTGATCTACTGGGCGATGTCGGGTGTGTTCGAGCTGGTCCAGGCGCGGATCGAGAAGCGCTTCGGCAAGGGTGTCTCGGCCCGCTGAGTCGGGTCGGCCCGCCGCTTCCAGATATATCCAGTTGGTTACATCCGGCCGCGCCGCAAGGCGGCGCTTGGCTTGGACATTCCCATTTGACATCCTTCGGAGACGATCAATAATAAGTAACCAAACGGTTATAACGTGGCGGCCGAACGCCGCCGTGCCAGGGAGGCAAACCGATGAAGGCTTTCAACCGCCGCTCGTTCCTGCAGGGCTCCATCGCCGCCGGGGCCGCCGGGGCGGCGCTGTCGTTCGGCGCCGGCCGCGCCATGGCCGCGGAGACGCGGATGCGCATGACCTGGTGGGGGTCGCAGGAGCGGGCCAAGCGCACCCAGGGCGTGGCCGACCTGTACAAGCAGAAGGCGCCGGACGTGACCATCGTCGGCGAGCCGCTGAGCGGCGACGCCTATTGGACCAAGCTGTCGACCCAGATGGCGGGGCGCAACGTCTCCGACATCTTCCAGCTCGAGCCCAGCACCGTCTCCGACTATTCGAAGCGCGGCGCCTGCATGGCGCTGGACCAGTTCATCCCCAAGCCGCTCGACGTCGAGGCCTTCGGTGCCAAGATGCTCGACCTGTGCCGGGTCGACGGCAAGATCTACGGCGTCGGGCTCGGGCTGAACTCCTTCTCGATGTTCTACGACACCACGATCTTCGCCAAGGCCGGCATTCCGGTACCGACGCCGGAGACGACCTGGACCCAATTCGCCGAGCTGGCGGCCGAGCTGACCAAGGCGGCCGGCAAGGACCAGCTGTGGGGCGCGCCCTATGGCGCCCGCTATGCCTATGTGCTGGACGTCTGGCTACGCCAGCGCGGCAAAGCCCTGTTCTCGCCGGAAGGGTCGATCGGCTTCGGCGTCGAGGACGCCAAGGAATGGTACGCCTATTGGGAGGATCTGCGGACGAAGAACATCTGCGTCTCGGCGGACCTGCAGACCCAGGACCAGAACACCATCGAGACCAACCCGCTGACCCGCGGTAACTCGGTGATGGGCTTCACCTATTCCAACCAGCTGATCGGCTACCAGGCGATGATCGCCAACAAGCTCGGCATCACCGTGGTGCCGGCGCTCGGCGGCGGCGCCCCGTCCGGCCACTACTACCGGCCGGCGCTGATCTGGAGCATCGGCGCGACCTCGAAGAACGGCGAGGCGGCGGCCGCCTTCATCGACTTCTTCGTCAACGACGTCGAGGCCGGCAAGATCCTGGGCGTCGAGCGCGGCGTGCCGATGTCGCCGAAGGTGCGCGAGGCGATCCTGCCGCTGTTGAACGAGACCGAGCGGGCCACGGTCGACTACGTCAACCTGCTGGCCGACAAGGTCAGCGCCTATCCGCCGCCGGCGCCGGTCGGGTCGCAGCAGTTCGACCGCGACATCGTGCGCAAGACGGCGGACCAGCTGGCCTTCGGCAACCTGTCGATCGACGAGGCCGCGCAGCAGCTGGTGGAGCAGGGGACGGCGACGCTGCGCCCGAAGTGAGCGGATGAGGGCGGCGTGACCCTCGCAGGGTGATGCCGCCCGGTCGGAAGCGGAGAGGATTGCGATGAAACGCGCCATGATCGTCTGGGGCGGTTGGGAGGGGCACGAGCCCGAGCCGGGCGCCGCCTATGTCGCCGCGATGCTGCGGGACGAGGGCTTCGAGGTCCGGGTCGAGGGCGACATCGACGCCTTCGCCGACCCGGCGCTGCGCCAGATGGACCTGATCGTGCCGGTCATCACCCGCGCCGCCATCGCCAAGGCGCCGCTCGACAACCTGCTGGCGGCGATCCAGGCCGGGGCCGGGATCGCCGGCTACCATGGCGGACTGGCCGGGTCGTTCCGCGAGGCGGTGGCCTTCCACTTCATGGCGGGCTGCCAATGGGTGGCGCATCCCGGCGGCATCATCCCGTTCCGGGTCGAGGTCACCCGGCCGGACGACCCGATCATGGAAGGGATCGGCGACTTCGATTACCGGTCGGAGCAGTACTATCTGCATGTCGACCCGATCGTGGAGGTGCTGGCCACCACCACCTTCTCGGGCGAGCACGCCCCCTGGATCGACGGCGTCACCATGCCGGTCGTGTACAAGAAGCGCTACGGCGCCGGGCGGGTGTTCTACACCGCGCTGGGCCATGTGGTACGCGAATTCGAACATCCGCAGATGCGCGAGATCCTGCGCCGCGGCCTGCTCTGGGCATCCCGATGACCGACACTGCCGACTGCATCCGTTCCAATCCGCTGGCCAGCCGGGCCGACATCCAGCGCCTGCTGCGCGATCTGTCCGCGCCGCTCGAAAGCGGCTTCAGCCCGGGCCGCGCCCAGATCCGCCTCGGGCTCGATTCCGCCCATTTCAACCGCAAGGCCCAGTGGTTCGAGGGCTATGCCCGGCCGCTCTGGGGCCTGGCGCCGCTGCATGCCGGCGGCGGCGGCTTCGACTTCTGGGACAAGTTCCGCCAGGGCCTGGCCAGCGGCACCGACCCCGACCACCCGGAATATTGGGAGGCGGTGACCGACCATGACCAGCGCTCGGTCGAGATGGCGGCGCTGGGCTTCGCCCTGGCGCTGGCGCCGGACCGGCTGTGGGACCCGCTGTCGGACACGGCGAAGCGCCGGACGGCCGAGTGGCTGGGCGACATCCAGTCGGTGCAGATGGCCGACAACAACTGGCACTTCTTCCCGGTCATGGCCGGGCTGGGGCTGGAGCGGATCGGCGTCGGCATCGACACCGCCTCACGCGACCGGCATCTGGCCCGGATCGACGCGTTCATCGGCGCCGAGGGCTGGTACGGCGACGGCGAGGGCGGCTGGATCGACCACTACAACGGCTTCGCGCTGCATTTCTACGGCCTGATCTACGCCGCCCATCGGGCGGAGCAGGATCCGGCGCGGGCGCAGGCCTATCGCGACCGCGCCACCGCCTTCGCCCAGGGCTTCCGCCACTGGTTCGGGGCCGACGGCGCGGCGCTGGCGATCGGCCGGTCGCTGACCTACCGCTTCGCCATGGCCGGGTTCTGGGGCGCCTTGGCCTATGCCGGGGTCGAGGCGCTGCCCTGGGGCCAGATCCGCGGCCTCTGGGCCCGGCAGATCCGCTGGTGGATGCAGCAGCCGATCCTCGACGCCGCCGGCCGCCTGCCGGTCGGCTATCGCTGGCCGAACTATCTGATGAGCGAGGAGTACAACTCCCCGGGCTCGCCCTACTGGGCGTTCAAGGCCTTCCTGCCGCTGGCCCTGCCGGACAGCCATCCGTTCTGGACGGCGCGGGAGGAGGATCTCGACGCGCCGGACGGCACCGCCACACTGCGCGGCGCCTCGATGGTGGTGCGGCGCAGCGGTGGCGACGTGGTGGCGCTGCCGGCCGGCCCGGTGCGCATGGAGATGCGCGGCTCGGTCGACAAATACGGCAAGCTCGCCTACTCGTCGCGCTTCGGCCTGGCGGTGGAGGGAGACCGCTGGCTGGCGCATGGCTTCTGCGGCGACAACATCCTGGCGGTCAGCCGCGACGGGCAGGAGTTCCGCAGCCGCGGCGCGCTCACCGCCTCGCGGGTCGGCGAGGGTTGGATCGAGACCGTCTGGCAGCCGATGGCCGGGGTCCGTGTCACCACGCTGCAGGGCTTCGCCGGCGACTGGGAGCTGCGGCTGCACCGGGTCGCCGGCGATGGCCCGATGGCGGTGATCGAGACCGGCCACGCCGTGCCGGCGCACAGCCGCACCCGGGGCAAGCTGAAGCAGGCCTTCGACCTCCGGGTGCCGGGGCCGTCGGGCCTGACCATCGCGGTCGCCGACGGCCACGCCTCCAGCCTGGCCGATCTCGGCGGGCTGCGCCGCGCGGTCGAGGCGGATGTGGCGCCGAACACCCATCTGGTGTTCCCGCAGGCCTCGGTGCCGGCCCTGGTCGGCCGGATCGGCGCCGGCGAGACGCTGCTGGTCACCCTGGTGCGTCCGACCCATGGCCTCGACCCGGCCGCGCTGGCGGCATCGCTGCCCACGGCCGACGACCTGCGCGCCATCGCCGAAGCCGCCGGCTGGAATGCCGCCATCCTCGACTGGGCGACCGTCCCCGGCAGCCTGGAGCTGCGCCATCGCCCGGTCGCCGAGTGGGGATGATTCTCGCCGCATAATACCAAGCACCATAAACAAAGACCGTCATCCCGTGCGCAGCGCAGCATGCAATGATGCGCTGCGCACGGGATCTCTGTGAGATCGTGCCGAGATCCCGTATCTGCGCAGCGGCACTTCGCGCCGCAGCGCGCACGGGATGACGAGTCAATATTTTCGATCCTTGGTATAAGCCGCTGCGTTGCCTCTCCGCTTGCGGGAGAGGCAATAGGTTTGCCTACTGTAGAGTGAAGTTCAGGCCCTCGGTGCGGCCTGCAGGCGGCCGCCGGCCAGGGCGGTCAGGTGCAGCTCGCTCAGGGACCGTGGGTCGAACAGCAGCGCCGTCTTCTCGTCGCGGCTGAGGGCGCCGGTGTTCAGTGTGCCCGGGCCGCCGGCGGTCAGCTTGCGCCGCGCCGCCTCGACCACCTTCGGGTCCTCGCGCCCGGCCTCGGGCGACCCGGTCAGCAGTGTCATGTGGATGGCGTTGGCCAGCGGATCGCGGATCACCATCGCCAGCCCGTCCTCGACCGGCCGGGTGGTGGCTGAGAGCTGCTCGACCAGCGCCGTGGCCTCGACCACGATCTGTGGCTTCTGCCGCTCCTCCGGCGTCACCAGCAGGCCGAGCTTGCGGGCCCAGACCCCGGTCGACTGGCGCGAGGTGATCACCGACAGAGGGATCGACAGCAGCAGGCCGATCACCAGCGGCGACAGCCAGGCCAGCATCGAGGGCGAGATCCACAGCGCCACCACGCCCAGCACGGCGCCGAAGATGGTGTGGCCGCGATGCATCTGCATCGCATCGGCCCAGGTCGTGCCACGGTCGTCGCGCGACTGCGTGCCCCAGCCGGAATCACGGCCGAGGAAGGCCTGCAGCACGAAGCTGGAGTGGAACAGCATCATCACCGGCGCCTGGAAGATCGAGAAGAAGGTCTCGAACAGCAGGCTCAGCAGCGCCCGGAAGGCGCCGCCATAGCCTGCCGCCAGGCGGCGGTCGAACAGCAGCAGGATCCAGCCGAAGATCTTCGGCGCCAGCAGCATCAGGAAGGAGATCACCAAGAGGCGCACCGCCAGCGTCTGGTCCTGCACCGGCCACACCGGGAACAGCGCCTCGCCCTGCGGGAAATAGACCGGGATCTCCAGCTTGTGCTCGAGCGCCGTCAGCATGCCGATGCAGATGAAGATCAACCACAGCGGCGAGGAGACGTAGCTCATCACGCCCATCGCCATGTGCTGGCGCGACAGCGGATGCAGGCCGCGCGCCACCAGGACGCGCAGATGCTGCATATTGCCCTGGCACCAGCGCCGGTCGCGCTTGGCGTGGTCGATCATCGTCGGCGGGCATTCCTCGTAGCTGCCGCCGAGCTCCGGCACCAGCCAGGCGGTCCAGCCGTTGCGCCGGATCAGCGCCGCCTCGACGAAGTCGTGCGACAGGATGTGGCCGCCGAAGGGCGGCCGGCCCGACAGGATCGGCAGGCCGCAGCTCTCGATGAAGGCGCGGGTGCGGATGATCGCGTTGTGGCCCCAGTAATTGCCGTCGCCGAGCTGCCAGAAGGCCAGGCCGGCGCCGACGATCGGGCCGTACAGGGCACCGGCGAATTGCTGCATCCGGGCCCACAACGTGTTGCGGTTCACCACCAGGGGCGGCGCCTGGATGATGCCGGCGCGCGGGTTGGCCTGCATCAGCCGGGCCATGGTGACCAGCGTGTCGCCGGCCATCAGGCTGTCGGCGTCCAGCACCACCATGAAGTCGTAGCGGGCGCCCCAGCGGGTGCAGAAATCGGCGATGTTGCCGGCCTTCTTGGCGACGTTGTGCCGGCGCTTCCGGTAGAAGATCCGGCCGCTGCCCTCGGTGCGGCGGCACAGCGCGCTCCAGCCGATCTCCTCCGCCACCCAGACATCCGGGTTGGTGGTGTCGCTCAGGATGAAGATGTCGAAGGCGCCGAGATGGCCGGTCCGCGCCAGGCTGTCATGGATCGCCTGCAGGTTGGCGTAGATGCCGGTCGTGTCCTCGTTATAGACCGGCATCAGCACGGCGGTACGGGTGCGCAACGGCGCCACCGCGTCCGCCCCCTGCGGCCAGGCCAGGCCGGGCTGGCCCCAGCGCAGCAAGAGGGTCAGGAAGCCGGGCAGGGCGGTCCAGAAGGACAGCGCAATCCAGGAGAAGTTGATGGCGAACATCAACACCAGGGCCAGCTCAAGCCCGGTGACGCCGCCGACCGACAGGAAACGATAGAGGGCGAAGGCGGCCGCCAGGGTCGACAGCGCGGTCGCGCCGAAGACAGCGAGGCGGCGCCAGCGGGCCGCGGAGGCGTAGGACGCCGCTTCGAGTCCGGTCATCGGCTAGAAAGTTGCCTTTCCGTCAGGCCGGGCGCCGTTCGGCGGCCTCGGGCGACCACCAGCCGAAGATGCGCTTCAGCGGCTCGCCGGCCCAAACCGGGTCGAGCGGCTGGTCCAGCATCGGTGTCGGCTTGGCGCGGGGCACCGGCACCGGCGACACCCGGCGCAGGGCCTGTTCCATCGCCTGCGGCAGCGGGTCCTCGGACAGGAAGTGCTCGGGCCAGCGGCGGGCGGCGTCGGTCAGCAGATAGGCGGCGCGGCCGATGGTCAGGATCGCGTCGTCTTCGCGCTCGCTGCGGTTCAGCACCACGGCGAACCAGTCGGCGGTGCGCCGGCGGGCGTGGTCCAGCAGGGCGGGGGCCGGCATCGTCGACGGATCGACGTCGCAGAACGCCGTCTCGATTGCGCCGGACAGCGCGGCCGGATCAGTGAAGCCCAGGCCCTGGAAGAAGGCGATAACGTCGTCTGGCATGTTGATGTTGACCGGGGTGTGCAACCCGACCTGGGACATGGGACGATTCCGATGTGTCGTCAAGGCGTCCATTGGAAACTCCATGTTTCGGTCAAGGCATCGCTGCCCTGCCGTAAGAAGCACCGAAGCTCGGCGGGATCGTCGCCGGCAGGTTTCAAATCGAAGAACGCCCGCCAGCCGCCGAGTTCCGGATTCCGCTGCGCCACGGGGAACTGGATTTCCCCGGCAGAAGCCGTGACCACGGCCTCCAATGTCGCGTCTGGCGGCAGAGAGTCAAGCGCGCCGCCCCGGAAGTCGATCACGAACTTGCGGGTATCGCTGGACTTGCTGTCGCCGCCGGACACGCCACCGGCGCCGGTGCGGGTCGATACCACGGTGCCGCGGTCGCTGCTGACCGGGGGATTCATGCCCCAGTGCAACCGGTAGGACAGCTTCCATTCCTGGCCGGCATCGACCGGCTGCTTCGGCACCCAGAAGGCGACGATGTTGTCGTGGATCTCGGCGTCGGTCGGAATCTCGACCAGCTGCACCACGCCCGGGCCCCAGCCGCTCAGCGGTTCGATCCACAGGCTGGGGCGGCGCTCATACATCGCCTCCAAATCCTGATAGCTGCTGTAGGAGCGCTGGCGCTGCATCAGGCCGAAGCCGCGCGGATTCTCGTCCATGAACGAGCTGATCAGCAGCCGCGACGGGTTGCGCAGCGGCCGCCAGATCCATTCGCCGGCCCCGCTCCACATCGACAGGCCGTCGCTGTCATGCACCTCCGGCCGGAAGTCGTCGAAGGTCCGGTGCTCCTGCGGCCCGTACAGGAACATGCTGGTCAGCGGCGCGATGCCGAACTTCTCGATGGCGTGGCGCGGATACAGCGTCGCCTCGACATCGACCGTGGTGATCTCGCCCGGCTTGATCAGGAAGCTGTAGGCGCCGGTGACGCCGGGGCTGTCGAGCAGGGCGTAGAGCCGGATCTGCTTGGCGTCCGGCGCTGGGGTCTCGACCCAGAACTGGCGGAAGACCGGGAACTCCTCGCCGCGGGTCGATCCGGTGTCGATCGCCAGGCCGCGGGCGGACAGGCCGTAGATGTTCTTGCGGCCCAGGCAGCGGAAGTAGCTGGCGCCGAGGAACACCGCGATCTCGTCCAGGAACTCCGGCCGGTTGATCGCATAATGCAGCCGGAAGCCGGCGAAGCCGAGATGGTCGGGCGGGGTGTCCGGGAACTTGTTGCCGCCCAGGTCGAACAGGTCCTGGCGGTACAGCACCTCGCGCGCTTGGTACCCATCGACCTGGAAAATGTGGACCGGCTTGTCGTAGTAGGCGCCGAGGTGGAAGAAATGCATCTGGAACGGCAGGTTCTCCGGCCGCCACAGCGCCTGCTCGGGCAGGAAGCGGATCGCCCGCAGCTGGTCGTATGTCAGTTGCTTGATCTCGGCCGGCAGGTTTTCGTCCGGCGGCACGAACGGGGCCTGGGACACGGTCTTGGCCCGGTCGATCAGCCAGGTCATGCTGAACGGCGTGGTCTCGCCCAGGCTGGGGGCGGCAAGGGCAGACCGGACGGACGCGAACAGCGAAGACGCCGCCAGCGCGGTCGTGCCCATCAAGATCTGGCGTCTGGTCAGCCCCACATCACCACCGGATTTTTGCACTGCAACATGACGGCACAATCGATCGCGATTGTGGCGGTTCCTGGACAAACATCATCACACGCGACAGCCGCTGCGCCGCGCGGCCCCAACCCCCACAACCCGATTCCCGGCCACGGCGCCTCTGCCTGGCGCCGTCTGCAAGGATCGTCCGATCAACGCTATCTTCGTGATTTTGTTCCGATGTTACCCTAACCGCTTCGTTTGCAGCGCAAAAGCCGGCGAACCCCGGCACAGTGCAGATGCAGCTCTGCATTTTCACAGATTGACACGCGCAATTGGCCGGTTTCACGGAGAGAAGGATCTGGCGAACGCATCCCGGAACGTCGCCATCAGCGCCACCGGTCCGGTTTCCGGGGGATTGAGCCCGTCGACGAAGCCCCAGTCGCGGAACCGGGCCACCAGGTCTGCGTCGCGGCTGAAGACATGCACCGGCACGTCGCGCGGCGTGCCCGGGCCGGTCACGATCGGCGCCGGCTGGTGGTCGCCCAGCACGACCATCAGCGTGTGGTCGCCCATGACTCGGGCGGCGTAGTCCAGCACCGAGCGCAGCGAATAGGCCATGGATTGCCCGTATTGGTCGCGGATCCGGTCCGGGTCGCTCCACACCTCCTCCGGCGTGCCGCCGGTGGCCGGCAGGCCCCGGTACACGCTGCCGTCGCCGATCTTGCCCCAGTCGTCGACCAGGGTCGGCACCGGGGTCCAGGGCGCGTGGCTGGACACCAGCACGACCTCGCTGAACAGCGGCTTTGGCTGCTGTTGCCGCCAGCGGTCATAGGCGGCCAGCGTGTACTGGTCCGGCATCGTCACCCAGCCGAAAGGCGGGCCTGCATAGCCGAGATCGTCGGCGAACAGCGTCTGGTCGAAGCCGAAGAAGCGTTTCGCCTCGGGCTCGCTGCCGGTGATCGCCGGGGCGATCAGCCCGGTGTGGTAGCCGGCCTTGGCGAACAGGCGGGGCAGAGTCATGCGCTTGCCGGTGACCAGCAGGTCGTAGCGCATCTGGTCGTCGATCTGCATGCCGCTCGCCAGCGTCGCATGGGCCAGCCAGGACTGGCCGCCGCGGGTCGGCGAGGCCAGCCAGCCGGAGGCGGTATAGACCCCGGCAGCGGCCAGCTTCGGCGCCATCTCGGCCAGCGCCGCCTTGGGCAGGGCGTCGAAGCGGGGATCCTCCAGCGCGCTGCGGCCGTAGGATTCGAGGAAGACGACGGTGACGTCGGCGCCGCCCAACCCGCCCAACGGCGTCCTGGACACCCCGCCGACCAGCGGATCCACTGCCTCCTCGGCCCGGAACCGGCCCTCCATGAACAGGGCCGGGATCAGGCGGCGAATTTGGTCGGCGACCATGAAGCTGGCGGTGTCGTTCACCGGGCGGGCGTCGCCATAGGCGCCCGGCACGGCCTGGCCGACGGCGAAGACCAGGATGGCCAGCGCCGCCAGGCCGCCGGCGACGCCGCGGCGGCTGGGGGAGGCGGACAGGGCTTGCTGCAGCAGCCGCACCGACCGGGCCGTCGCCCACCAGATGCACCAGCCGGCGACGATCGCCCCCAGGGTGATGCCGATCAGGCCGACGGCGCCGAGCACCCCGGTCGCCAGATGCATGCCGTTGACCAGCAGCAGCCGGTCGACATAGAGGCTGACCGGCCGGCCGAAGGAGATCTGGGTGATGAGGTCGGCCAGCTTGATCGCGGCGACCAGCAGGCCGAGGCCGCCAAGCACGGTGGCGAAGCTGCGCGACCGACGCAGCGGCGGCGCCAGGACCAGGGCGGCGACCAGGATCGCCAGCTCGACCGGGACCGAGGCCAGGCCGTAGACCTGCCAGCCATCGGGGGCCGACGGCACGCCGAGCAGCAGCACCAGCCACAGCAGCGCCACGGCCAGGCGCAGCCCGCCGATCAGCGGTGCGAGTCGGCTGCGGGGACGGGGCAGGGCGGTGTCGCTGGCGGTCATGGCGGCGCACGATGGCACAGCTTCCTGTGGCGGTCGGATGAATTCTCCGCAATCTCCGAATACACCCTGGTGCCGAACCGGTATCGGCGCGATAACCAGATCAAGATCGACCGTGCGATGCCCGACGACAGACCCGCCGCCCCGACCGCAGAGACCATCCGGCTCGCCACGTCCGACGACGTGCCGCGACTGCTGGAGATCGAGTCCCGAGCCTTCGACCATGACCGGCTGAGCCGGCGCAGCTTCCTGCATTTCTTGACCCGCGGCCACGCCGTCTGTCTGGCGGCGGAGGCGGGGGGCCAGCTGCTCGGCTACGCCCTGGTGCTGTTGCGCCGGACCACGGCCCTGGCGCGGCTCTACTCGCTGGCGGTCGACCCGGCGGTGCGCGGCCGTGGCCTCGGCGCCGGTCTGCTGGAGGCGGCAGAACGGGCGGCGCATGACGAAGGCGCCCTGTTCCTGCGCCTCGAGGTGCGGCCGGACAACGCCAAGGCGATCGCGCTCTATGAGTCGCGTGGCTACCGCCACTTCGGGCGCTATCTCGATTTCTACGAGGACCATGCCGATGCGCTGCGCTTCGAGAAGCGGCTGGGCACCCCCAACCAATCGCACGCCGACCAGCCGCAGACCGACCTGCATGTGCCCTATTACGCCCAGACCACCAACTTCACCTGCGGCGCGGCGACGCTGCTGATGGCGCTGAAGGCGCTGGACCCGGAGACGGAGCTGAGTCGGGCGCGCGAGCTACGGCTATGGCGCGAGGCGACGACGATCTACATGACCTCAGGCCATGGCGGCTGCGACCCCTACGGCATGGCGCTGGCGGCGCATGACCGCGGCCTGCGGGCCCGGATCTTCGTCAGCGACGATTCGATCCTGTTCCTCGACGGCGTGCGCAGCCCCGACAAGAAGGCGGTGATGACGGTGGTGCAGGAGGATTTTCGCACCCGATGTGCCCGCCGCCGGATCGAGGTCGAGCACCGTGCCCTCGGATTGCCCGAAATGTGCGCCTTGATCACCGAAGGCGCGATCCCGATCGTGCTGATCAGCTTGTTCCGGGGCTATGGCGAAAAAAATCCGCACTGGGTGGTCGCAAACGGCTTCGACGAGCGTTTCATCTATGTGCACGACCCCTGGGTCGCCGTGACGGAGATGGAGAGCGCCTCGACCAAGGCGAACCTCCCGATCCCGCGCCGGGAGTTCGAGCGCATGGCCCGCTACGGCCGCACCCAACTCAGGGCCGCGGTCGTGCTCAGCAGGAAGGCCCAATGAGCGGTTGGATCATCGTCGTCGACCGCATCGGCGACTTCAAGGGCGACCCGGACGGCCGCCAGCTCATCACCACCCGGGACTATATCGGCCGGCCACAGACGATCAAGGGAGGGGACGCGAAGGTCATCAACCTGTCGCGCTCCACTGCCTACATGACGCGGGGCTACTACGTCTCGCTGCTGGCCGAGGCCCGCGCCCACCGGGTCATTCCGATGGTCGAGACCATCCTCGATCTCGGCCAGAAGACGCTCTACAAGATCGCCCTGCCGGACCTGGAGGACGACCTCAACCGCCGGATCAAGCGGCTGTCGCCGCCGCCGGGCGGCCCGTTCAAGTTGATCATCAGCTTCGGCCGCGCCGACGACGACCGGTTCCAGGATTTCGGCCGCCGGGTGTTCGACTGGTTCCGTGCCCCGATCCTCGAGGTCAAGGTCCGCTTCACCGACCGCTTCCGCATCGCCTCGATCGGCGAGCTGTCGATCTCCGACATCGAGGGCGAGACCGAGGCCTTCTTCTACGAGACGCTCGACCTCTATACCCGCCAGAGCTGGCGCAACCCGAAGGAGAACAAGCCGGCGAAATACACGCTCGCCGTGCTGTTCAACCCGAAGGAGGAATTCGCGCCCTCGACCCAGCGCTCGCTCATGAAGCTCGCCCGCGTGGCCGAGACCATGGACATGGAGGTCGAGCTGATCGAGAAGAAGGACCTGCTGCGCCTGGCCGAATACGACGCGCTGTTCATCCGCGAGACCACGGCGATCGACAACCACACCTTCCGCTTCGCCCGCCGGGCGGAGCAGGAGGGCATGCCGGTGATCGACGACAGCACCTCGATCCTGCGCTGCACCAACAAGGTCTATCTCTACGAGCTCTTGTCCGCGAACAAGATCCCGACGCCGAAGACCGTGGTGGTCGACAGCCTGAAGAACATCGAGCGCGTGGAGGAGGAGTTCGCCTACCCGATCGTGCTGAAGATCCCGGACGGGTCCTTCAGCCGCGGCGTGTTCAAGGCCAATGACCGGCGCGAGCTGGAGCAGATGGCCGAGCAGCTGCTCGACGATTCCGACGTCATCCTGGCGCAGGAGTTCATGCCGACCGACCATGACTGGCGGGTCGGCGTGCTGGACGGCGAGCCGCTGTTCGTCTGCCAGTACATGATGGCGAAGAAGCACTGGCAGATCGTCCGCCACTCCGCCGACGGCAAGGTGGGCTGGGGCAACTTCAAGACCTTCGGCCTCGACGAGGTGCCGCCCGAGGTGCTGGACGTCGCCGTCCGCGCGGCCAAGCTGATCGGCGACGGGCTGTACGGCGTCGACCTGAAGCAGACCGAGAAGGGCGTGTTCGTGATCGAGATCAACGACAACCCCAATCTCGACCATGGCTGCGAGGATCTGGTCGCCAAGGACGATCTGTGGCGGCGGCTCTGCCGCTGGTTCATCGATCGCATCGACGCCGGCTGATCCGGCCTTCGGGGGAGGGGGAATGGCACGTCGCGCATGGCTTCCGCTGGTCCTGGTCCTGGCCGGCGCCTGTCCCGCCTGGGCCGACGGCACGCTTCCGGGCAAGCTGTCGGCCGATGACCGGCAGCGGCTCGAAGCCTTCGATTCCGTGCGCGGCGAGGCGATCGGCGCCGCCCGCGAGAGCGACGACAAGGCGGCGCTGGCCACGCTCGACCAGATCCTGTCCGGCCGGCCGGAGGCTATCCGCGGCGCCACCGACCTGGCCGGCGATTGGCGCTGCCGGGTGGCGAAGCTGGGCGGCAACCTGCCGCTCGTGGTCTATGACTGGTCCCGCTGCCGGATCACCGACGACGCGGCCGGGTTGCGGCTGGAGAAGGTGTCCGGCTCGCAGCGCACCGCCGGCACCTTCTACGACGATGCGAATGCCGAGCGGCTGACCTATGTCGGCGCGCTGTACTACGGCTATGAGGGCAAGCCGAAGCCCTATGGCCGCGACGCGGAGCGCGACCAGGTCGGCTATCTGGTCCGGGTCGGGCGTGACCGGCTGCGGCTCGAATTCCCGTCGCCGCGCTTCGAATCCCAGTTCGACATCATGGAGCTCGAGCGCGCCCGCTGACGGCGCGGTCAGGAATCCTCGCGCCAGCGCCGGCGGAAGTCTCGCGGCGTCAGCCCGACATGGCGCCTGAAGGCGGTGGTCAGGTGGCTGTGGCTGGCGAAGCCGGTCTCCAGCGCGATCGCGGTGATGTCCTGGGCGCTGTTCGCCAGCAGCCAGCGGACCCGGCGCAGCCGCTGGGCGATGACGTACTGCGCCGGGGTGGTGCCGAAGGCGCGCCGGAAGGCGACCAGCAGATTGTGCGGGCTCATGCCGGCGATGGCGGCCAGCTCGTCCAGCGCGATCCGGTCGCCGAGACGGGCGTGGATGTGCTCCTGCAGCCGCTCCCGGGCGCGATCGCTCAGCAGCGGCCCGCGCGGCCCGGGTGCGGCCTCGTCGGCGCGGTAGCGCTGCAGCAGATGCAGCGACAGCGCCTGGCCCAGGCTGGCGCCCAGCAGCTCCGACACGTCGTCGTCCCGGCCGATCAGCCCGGCCAGCCGCTCGACCGCGCGGTACAGGAACTCGTCGCGATGGGCGAAGCGCGGCGCGATCTGGGCGCCCTCCGGTCCCGCCAGCTCGGCCAGCGACCGCGGATCGACATACAGCACGCCGTAGCGGATGATGCCGCCGTGGGCTTGGCTGGCATAGTTGCGGCCGGCCGGCACCACCCAGATGTCGCCGGCGGCGGGCGGGCTCGGCCGGGTGGCAACCCCGTCCAGCTCAGTCTCCAGCTGCCGCATCGGGCCGCCGAGATGGACGATCACGGCGTGCCGCGCCTCGTGCATCCGCCAGCTCGCTGCGGCGCGGATGTCCTCGCGCGTGACCGCCAGCTCGACTGTGCCCCAGCGCCCCTGGATCTCAGTTATCTCCGCCATCGCATCCACCTGCCGGGATCGAGAAAGATAAAATTTTATCGATTCTAGGCCCCGCCGGAGAATTCGCAATCGCCGCGGGCATTGTGGAAGCGCCCGGGATCGGATGCCGGCAAGATCCACCGGTCAGCCGGCGAAACGCCGGCCTGGATCGCAGGAGCATGCCATGACCCCCCTCAAGGACAAGGTCGTCGTCATCGGCGGCGGCGCCAAGAATCTCGGCGGCCTGATCAGCCGCGACCTGGCCTCGGCCGGCGCCCGCATCGTCCTCAACTTCAACAGCAATGGCACCAGGGCCGCGGCCGAGGAGACCGTCGCCGCGGTCAAGGCGGCGGGCGGCGACGCCTTCGCGCTGCAGGGCGACCTGACCAAGGTCGCCGAGGTCGAGCGCCTGTTCGCCGAGGCGAAGTCGCGCTTCGGCCGGGTCGACATCGCCGTCAACACCGCCGGCAAGGTGCTGAAGAAGCCCTTCGTCGAGACCACCGAGGCGGAATACGACGAGATGTTCGCGGTCAATTCCAAGGCCGCCTATTTCTTCATCCGCGAGGCCGGCAAGACGCTGGAGGATGGCGGCCGGATCATCACCATCGTCACCTCGCTGCTGGCCGCCTTCACCGGCCTGTACTCGACCTATGCCGGGGCCAAGGCGCCGGTCGAGCATTTCACCCGCGCGGCCGCCAAGGAGTTCGGGCCCCGCGGCATCTCGGTCAACAATATCGGCCCGGGGCCGATGGACACACCGTTCTTCTACCCGGCGGAGACGCCAGATTCCGTGGCCTATCACACCGCGGCCTCGGCCCTGGGCGGCCTGACGAAGATCGAGAAGATCGTGCCGATCGTCCGCTTCCTGGCGACCGAGGGCGGCTGGATTACCGGCCAGACCCTGTTCGCCAATGGCGGCTACACCACACGCTAGCGGACAGCGGATGGGCGCCGAAGCCCTCGCGGACGCCACGAATGGATGGGCGCTGGCGCCCGTCCTGTTCTGGCTGTTCCGCGAGGGCCGCTTCCTGGCCGACCCGAACGACCTGACCCGGGCCCTGGCCCTGCGCCTGGTCGGGGCTGGCGCGCCGCTGGTGCGGCTGCGCCTATCGCTGCGGGCGGACGGGCCGCGTCTGGCCGGCTGGGCCGCGGTCTGGACCCGCGGGCAGCCGCTCGACCGCGACCGGGTCGCCCAGGCGGGGCTGCAGCGGCTGCCGGCCTATCTCGGCAGCCCGCTGGAGCATCTCGACCGCACCGGCACGGCGTTCCGGCTGCGGCTGGAGCTGGCGGTGCCGCCTTCGGCGCACCCGCTGCTGCACCGCCTGGCGGCACAGGGCGCCACCGACTACCTGGCCCTGCCGATGCCCTTCGCCGACGGGCGGATGGCGTCGCTGGTCGCGGTCACCGACCGCTGCGGCGGCTTCCGCCCGGACGACATCGGCAAGCTCGAGGCGCTGGCCGAAGGGCTGAGCCCGGTGCTGGAGGCCGCCGCCGCACGGCATCTCGCGCGGATCCAAGGTCGGGCATAGGATCTGGAACCATCGGGATTCGGGGGAATCGTCATATGACACAGGCCCGGCCGCGCAGCCTGCTCCGCCCGCGCAAGGCGCATGAGCACGGCAAGGTCACCTTCGTCGAGCTGTTCTTCGACCTGGTCTTCGTCTTCGCCATCACCCAGCTCTCGCACGGGCTCCTGAAGGACTTCACCTTGCTCGGCGCGGCGCACACGGCGCTGCTGTTCCTGGCCGTCTGGTGGGTCTGGATCTACACCTCCTGGGTCACCAACTGGCTCGACCCCGACCGCACGCCGGTGCGCCTGCTGCTGCTGGTGCTGATGCTGGCCGGGCTGGTGCTGTCGACCTCGCTGCCCGAAGCCTTCGCCGAGAAGGGGCTGGGCTTCGCCGGCGCCTATGTCTTCATGCAGGTCGGCCGCAGCCTGTTCACCGCGGCGGCGCTGCGCGGCCACAGCCCCGGCAATTACCGCAACTTCCTGCGCATCACCGCCTGGCTGGTGCTATCCGGCGTGTTCTGGATCGCCGGCGCCTTCGCCGAGGGGGAGGCGCGGCTCGGACTCTGGGCCGGGGCCCTGGCGATCGAGGTCGTCTCGCCCTCGCTCGGCTTCTGGACCCCCGGCCTCGGCCGCTCGACCACCGCCGACTGGGATGTCGAGGGCGGGCACCTCGCCGAGCGCTGCGGCCTGTTCGTGATCATCGCGCTGGGCGAATCCATCCTGGTCACCGGCGCCACCTTCGCCGATCTGGAGCCGGACGCCGCCACCGTCGCCGCCTTCCTGGTGTCCTTCATCGGCAGCGTGGCGATGTGGTGGATCTATTTCGACATCGGCGCCGAGCGCGGCAGCCACCGCATCGCCCATGCCGAGGATCCGGGGCGGCTGGCGCGCATCGCCTACACCTACATCCACCTGCTGATCGTCGCCGGCATCATCGTCGGCGCGGTGGCGGACGAGCTGGTGCTGGCCCATCCCGAGGGCCATGTCGACGGCAAGACCGCGATCGCCCTGCTGGGCGGGCCGGCGCTGTACCTGCTCGGCAACGCGCTGTTCAAATGGTCGACCGCGGGCCGCATCCCGCTGTCGCATCTGGTCGGCCTCGTCCTCCTGGCGCTGCTGGTCCCGGCGGCGGAGGCGCTGTCGCCGCTGCTGCTCTCGGCCGGCGTGGCGCTGGTGCTGATCGTCGTCGCGGTGTGGGAACGGCTGTCGCTTCGCGGCGGACAAGCCCTATCATCGCCCGAGATCGGCTGAGGGGCCTCTCCCACCATGCATCGCCTTCTGGTCCTGTTCGTCCTCCTGCTCGGGCTGGGCGCGTCCGGTTCCGGCCTGGCCCAGGCGCCGGCGCAGCCCGGCCCGGACAAGCTGCGCAGCCTGGCCGAGCTGCTGCAGGACCCGGAGGTCCGCAACTGGCTGCAGGCCCAGGTCGCCGTCCCCGCCGCGGCCCCGGCGGAGGCCGGGCCGGCCGCCGCCCCGGCCATGGGCGCGGGGATGCAGCAGAGCATGGCCGGCGGCATCGAGGCGACGCGCGGCTTCCTGCGCTCGCTGATCGCCGCGGCCCCGACCCTGCCGGCGGAGCTGGCTGCCGCCTGGCGGGTCCTGACCGGGCAGCTGATGGAGCGAGGGCTGGCCTGGACGGTCCTGTCCCTGGCCGTGTTCATCGGCCTCGGCTTCGGGGCCGAGAAGCTCTACTGGTGGCTGTCCGCCAGCTTCCGCCGCCGGCTGATCGGCACCCAGCTCGACACGCTGCACGGCCGGCTGCAGGCGGTGTGGCTGCGCTCGGTCTATGGGCTCGGCCTGATCTTCGCCTTCGCCATCGGCAGCATCGGCGCCTTCCTCCTGTTCGACTGGCCGCCGCTGCTGCAAGAGATCGTGCTGTCCTACCTGCTGCTGGTGCTGGTCGTGCGGGTGACGCTGGTGCTGGGCCGCATCATCCTGGCGCCGGGGGCGGAGAAGTTCCGGCTGGTGCCGATGGCGACGCCGACCGCGCATTTCTGGTTCATCTGGTCGGCGATCCTGGTCGGCTGGTTCTTCTTCGTGCAGTTCACGCTCGGCGTGCTGGCGACGCTGGGGCTGCGGCTGGAGGCCTGGTATCTGGTCGGCCTGGCCTGCGGCGTGGTGCTGCTGGGCCTGACCCTGACCGCGCTGTGGCGCGCCCCGACCCTCGATGGGCGCGACCGGATCGGCCATGGCCACCGGGTCGGCACCTGGCTCCTGACCCTCTACATCGTCGGGATCTGGCTGGCGCTGTTCACCGGCTCGGTCGCGCCGTTCTACGTCGGCATCATCCTGCTGCTGCTGCCGATCGCGATCCGCGGCACCCATCTCGCGGTCAAGCATGTGCTGCGCCCGCCGGGCGCCGCGACCGCGGAGGAGGTGCCCTCGGTGCTGGCGGTGTCGCTGGAGCGTGGCCTGCGCGCGCTCTTGGTAATCGGCGGAGCGCTGCTGATCGCCGGGGTGCTGGGGCTGGACCTCGGCGCCCTGACCACGCGCGACACGCTGACGACAAGGCTGCTGCGCGGCGCCATCAACGCCGCGATCGTGTTCCTGGTGGCGGATTTTGCCTGGCACCTGCTGCGCGCCTGGCTGGACCAGCGCATCGTCGCCGCCAATTCGGCCGGCCGCGGCCCCCGGGGCGCTGGCCCGCGCCCCCCCCCGCGGCGCCCCCCGCG
>NZ_JASATH010000015.1:0-66408 GCF_038440215.1 Inquilinus sp. OTU3971
GGGGGGCGGGGGGGCGGGGGGGGGGGGGGGGGGGGGGGGGGGGGGGGCCCCCCCCCGCGGCCCTGCTGTAACCCGTCGCACCAGGCCGGAATGATCCGCGCTGGCCGGCCGGGGCCCGTGCTGGTATGAAGCGCGGTCGCGCCGGATCGACCGATCCGCGTGATCTATAAGCGCAGCCCGTCCTCGGGGCGGCTGCTGGGAATGCGGATGACCGACGCTCTCTCCGCCGCGTCCGCCCGGCCCGGATCCACGGGATCCGCCGGCTGGCTGCGGCTCGACACCCCCCAGGGGGCGATATTCTGGCTGATCCTGCTGGGCGGGCTGCTGCGGCTCGCCCTGGCCTGGGCGCTCGGCTACGGCAACGGCGAATCCTACTACGTCGCCACCGCCCGGTTCTGGGCGCTCAGCTATTTCGACCAGCCGCCGCTGTTCCTGTGGCTGACCCACGCCATGATCGGGCTCGGCGACGCCGAGCTGTGGCTGCGCCTGCCCTATGTGCTGATGTTCGGGGTATCGACCTGGCTGATGTATCGGCTGGGCGCGGTTCTGTTCGGCGCCTGGGCCGGGGTCTGGGCGGCGCTGCTGCTGAACCTGTCGGCCGTGTTCTTCCTCAGCGTCGGCAGCTGGGTGCAGCCGGACGGGCCGCTGTTCCTGTTCCTGCTGGCCGCGGCGTACTGCACGGCAAGGGTGGTGGTGCCGGAGCCGGAGACGCTGTCGCCCGGCGCCGCCTGGGGCTGGTGGCTCGCCGCCGGGATCTGCTTCGGCCTGGCGCTGCTGTCGAAATACCACGCCGTGCTGATCATGGCCGGGCTGCTGCTGTTCCTGCTGACCACGCCAGGGCGGCGGCGCTGGCTGGCCCATCCGGCGCCCTGGATCGCGGTGGTGGTCGCCTTCGCCATCTTCTCGCCGGTGCTGATCTGGAACGCCGAGAACCAGTGGGTGTCGTTCCTGTTCCAGAGCGGCCGCAGCTCCGGCGGGCGCTTCCGGTTCGACTGGCTGGGCCAGAACATCGGCGGCCAGGCGATCTGGCTGCTGCCCTGGATCTGGCTGCCGATGATCTGGGTGTTCGTCGTCGGCCTGCGGCGCGGGCCGAAGGATCTGCGCGGCTGGTTCCTGGTCAGCCTCGCCATCATCCCGATCGTGCTGTTCACCGCGGTCGCCTCCTGGGCCAAGGTCGGCGCTCATTTCCACTGGCAGGCGCCGGGCTACCTGATGCTGTTCCCGCTGCTCGGCGCCGCCACGGCGCGGTGGCTGGAAGGCGGCAGCCGTCCCGCCCGCATCTGGCTCAAGGCGTCGGCCATCGCCACCGTGGTGGTGCTGGTGGTGTTGGGCAGCCATGCCGCCACCGGCTGGATGCGGGCCCTGCCCTATCTCGATCGCGAGAAGGACCCGACGCTGGAGGGGCTGGACTGGACCGATCTGCGCGCCGCGGCGCAGGAGCGCGGCTGGTTCGACCGGCCCGGCCTGTTCGTGGTCGGCACCCAATGGCACCAGGCCGGCAAGATCGACGTCCAGCTCGGCGACCGGCTGCCGGTGCTGTGCCTGTGCGAAGACCCGCGCAACCTCGCCTTCGGCTGGAACCAGATGGATTTCGCCGGCCATGACGCGGTGATCGTCGGCCAGGACGAGTTCCTGAAGAGATTCGACGAGCGCTGGCGGCCCTATTTCGCCTCGGTCGAGCCGCAACCGGACATCATCGTCCATCGCGGCGGCCGGGCCGAGCTGACCCTGCACGTCTACACCGCCCGTGGCTTCAAGGCGCCCTGGCCGCTGCCGCTGCCGCCGAACGCACCGTGGGAAGCTGCCAAGTGATGCGCTACGAGCTCGCCGTCGTGGTGCCGACGCTGAACGAGGTCGGCAATGTCGGGCGCCTCGTCGAGCTGCTCGACGCGGCGCTGGCTGGGATCGCCTGGGAGGTGATCTTCGTCGACGACGATTCGACCGACGGCACCGCCGAGGCGGTCTACAAGATCGCCGAGACCCGGGACAATGTCCGCTGCCTGAAGCGGATCGGCCGGCGCGGCCTGGCCTCGGCCACGGTCGAGGGCATGATGGCGACCGGCGCGCCCTATCTCGCGGTGATGGACGCCGACCTGCAGCATGACGAGACGCTGCTGCCGCAGATGCTGCAGCGGCTGAAGGCCGACACGCTCGACATCGTCGTCGCCAGCCGGTTCCTGCCGGGCAGCGACCTCGGCACCTTCTCGGAGAAGCGCGAGCGCCTGTCCGGCCTCGGCATCCGCCTCGCCCGCATGGTGGTGCCGCGCGAGCTGAGCGACCCGCTCAGCGGCTTCTTCATGCTGCGCCGGCCGCTGATCGAGGAGGTCGCGGACCGGTTGAACGGGCAGGGCTTCAAGATCCTGCTCGACATCTTCGCCTCGGCCGGGCGCCCGCTGCGCTTCGCCGAGCTGCCCTTCGTCTTCCGCAGCCGGCTCAGCGGCGAAAGCAAGCTCGACTTCGCCGTGAGCCTGGAATTCCTGATGCTGATCTTCGACAAGCTGCTGGGCGGCACGATCCCGGCGCGTTTCATCCTGTTCGTCATGGTCGGGCTGTCCGGCGTGGCGGTGCAACTGGCCCTGGTCGGGCTGTTCCTGCACGCCTTCGACTGGGACTTCTACTGGGCCCAGGCGGTGGCGACGGTGGTGGCGATGTCCTCGAACTTCGCCCTCAACAACCGCATCACCTATCGCGACAAGCAGCTGCGCGGCCGCGACTTCCTGCGCGGCCTGCTGTCCTTCTATGCCGCCTGCGCCATCGGCGCCGTGATCAACCTGCAGGTGGCCGAGTTCCTGTACGAACAGCACCTGCCCTGGGCCCTGGCCAGCTTCCTCGGCGCCGCCCTGTCCTCGGTCTGGAACTTCGGCGTCACCTCGACCTTCACCTGGACCAAGCGCCACCGCCCGCGCACCCAGGCGGCGGGGGAGTAGGCGGCCGCCCGGGGGCTCCGAGGCGGAGATCAGGGGCGAGGATGGGACAAGATCCTGGGCGCTTTACCGCTGATTGGCAATGCGCAAGGCCATGGTTGTCATTTTTGTTAGCAATTCGCTAATATTCACTCATGAAGTCGGTCCGCTACAGCAAACTCGCCCTCAGAGTTCTGCAGCGGATGCCGGCCAATACCGCTCGCACGATCCGGGCCAAGATTGAGCAGTATGCGGCGGATCCGGCTTCTCTTGCCAACAATCTGAGGCCGTTGAAGGGCGACGAGTTCAAAGGCTACACGCGGCTTCGAGTCGGCGATTGGTGGGTCATCATGCGTGACGACGGTGCTGTCGTCGACATCGCCGAGATCGGTCCGCGCAGCGATATCTACGACTGAGAGACAGCCATGGACGTTCAGTACATCGACACTCCGGCCGGGCGCTTCGCCGTCATCCCCGAGGCCGAGTTCCGTCGGCTGGCGGCGGCTGCCGAGGATGTTGCGGACTCCGCGATCGTCCGCGAATTCGAGCGGAAGCTGGCGGCCGCCGAGGAGGAACTCCTGCCCTCCGCTATGGTCGACCGTCTGCTGGCCGGCGAGAGCGCCGTGAAGGTCTGGCGCGAATATCGCGGCCTCAGTGCCCAGCAACTTGCCGCCAAGGCCGATGTCAGCGCCGCCTACATCAGCCAGATCGAAAGCGGCAAGCGCGACGGCACGGTCTCGACCCTGCGCAAGATCGCGGATGCGCTCAAGGTCAGCCTCGACGACCTTGCCTGAGAGCATGGGTGACGGCCGGAGCCCGGCCGGCACTCTCCGCTTAGCACATCGCCGGCTCGGTCTCCCGGCGGAACGACCGGAACAGCTCGCCGACGCTGCGGGTGCCGGTCTCGACCAGGTCGAAGCGGCGGCCGAAGCGGATCCAGTCGACCATCAGCCCGACCATCAGGCAGGTCAGGGTGCTGGCCGCCACCTCGGGCGGCCAGGCCGGGCTCAGCCGGCCGGCCTCCCGCGCCATGGTGAAGGCCCGGCTCATGGTCGCGCGCATGTGGTCATGCGCCTCGCGCTGCCGGGCCAGCGCCGCCAGCATCTCGCCGACATACTCGCAGCGGCAGGTCAGGATGGTGAAGACGCGCTGGCGCTGCTCGTCCTCGGTCAGGGCGACGAAGCTCTCGACCATCGCCTGCTCGACCAGGCCCAGCGGGTCGGGATGGCCGTCCGCCATCGCCCGCTCGACGATGTCCTCCGCCGGCAGCTTCACCCGCTCGTGCAGCGCCTCGAACAGCTCGACCTTGTTCTTGAAGTGCCAGTAGATGGCGCCGCGGGTCACCCCGGCGGCGTTGGCGATCAGCTCCAGCGAGGTGCGCGACACCCCGTCGACGAAGAACAGCCGCTCTGCTGCGTCCAGAATCTTCTGCCGGGTCTCTTCCGCCTCGGCCTTGGTGCGGCGTGCCATGTCTCTACTCCTCTCCCCCTTTTTTCTCTTTACATACGTCCAAGTATGTATATAAGTCCATCCCTGCATGATGTCCCGGAGGCCCCGGGATGTGTGCGGTGCAAAAGATTCCGACAGCGGGAAGGGGTTGTCGTGAGCTCAGCCATCCGGGATTCGGGGTGCTCCCCGACACGATTCCGTCGTTCCGGGGACCGGCTGCCGCGTCTCTCCCGATAACAAATCTTAATATGTCGGCTCGGCCTCCGCCATTGCCCGGGCGGCCAAGAGCAGGCATTCTGAAGGTGCGCCGATATGGCGGTGTGGGGGCCGGGTGAAACGTCGAGGGGATCTTCCACATCCCTGAAACATACATGCTGGAATGTATGTAAATCAATCCCGCACTGACAGCGGTCGGTCAAATCTATTGTGCAGTGCGAAAAACTCTGAGGCAAAGGTGCGGTCACCGTGAGCAAGACGTCATCACTTCGCGCCGTGGCATTGGCCATCACCCTGGCCGCCGCGCCGATTCTTGCATCTTGCAACGAAAACACCGGTGAAGCCCAGGCCCAGACGCAATCCGCGCCGCCGCCGCCGGAGGTGACGGTGCAGGAGGTGTCGGCAGGGCCGGTGCCGCTGACCTACACCTATGCCGCCCGGGTCTCGGCCTTTCGCGAGATCGAGGTGCGCGCCCGCGTCGGCGGCATCCTGCTGAAGCGCGACTACACCGAGGGCGAGCGGGTGGCGGAGGGGCAGGAGCTGTTCCGCATCGACCCCGCGACCTACCAGGCCGAGGTGGCGCGCGCCCAGGCCCAGCTGCAGCAGTCCCAGGCCCAGCTCGCCAACGACCGGACCAACGCCGAGCGCGCCGCCAAGCTGTTCGCCGCCCGTGCCGGGTCGGAGCGCGACCGCGACGACGCCGCGGCCAAGGTGCGCACCGACGAGGCGGCAGTCGCCTCCGCCCAGGCGCAGCTCAAGACGGCGCAGCTCAATCTCGACTATACGACGGTGACGGCGCCGCTCGGCGGCATGACCAGCATCGAGGAGGTGCCGGAGGGCAGCCTGATCAGCGCCAACGGCCTGCTGACCCGGATCACCCAGCTCGACCCGGCCTATGTCAGCTTCTCGTTCAGCGACGCCGATTTCGCCGAGATCCGCCGGCTGCTCGACGAGGGCAAGGCCGACGGGCCGAGGGACCGCCGCTTCCCGGTGTCGGTCAAGCTCGGCGACGGGCGGACCTACGACCATGGCGGCACCATCAACTTCACCGACAGCATCGTCGACGACCAGACCGGCACGATCCGTGCCCGGGCGATGCTGCCGAACGCCCAGGGCATCCTGATGCCGAACCAGTTCGTCCGCGTCACGGTCAGCGGCCTGGCGCTGAAGCAGGGCATCGTGGTGCCGCAGGTGGCGGTGATGCAGGGCCCGCAGGGTCCCTTCGCCTACGCGCTGGGCGAGGGCGACAAGGCCGAGGCCCGGCCGCTGACGCTCGGCCGCGAGGTCGAGGGCGGCTGGCTGGTCGAGGCCGGCCTGAAGGCGGGCGACCGGATCATCACCGAGGGTGTGATCAAGGTCCGGCCGGGCAGCCCGGTGCGCCCGTCCCTCGCCAAGGTCGCGGAGGCGACTCCGTGATCTCGCGCTTCTTCATCGACCGGCCGGTCTTCGCGGCCGTCCTCTCGATCGTCATCACCCTGGCCGGGCTGGTGGCGATGCGGGTGCTGCCGATCGCGCAGTATCCGGAGATCGTGCCGCCCGAGGTGTCGGTCTCGGCCAGCTATTCCGGCGCCAGCGCCGAGACCGTGGCCCAGACCGTCGCCGCGCCGCTGGAGCAGCAGATCAACGGCGTCGACAACATGCTGTACATGCGGTCGACCAACACCGGCGACGGCACCATGACGCTGACCGTCACCTTCAAGATCGGCACCGACCCCGACCAGGCGACGATCAACGTCAACAACCGCGTCCAGCGCGTGCTGCCGACCCTGCCGCAGGAGGTGCAGCGCACCGGCGTCCGCGTCGACAAGAAGTCGAGCTCGATCCTGCAGGCGGTGATCCTGCACGACGAGAGCGGGCAGTACGACCCGATCTACCTGAACAACTACGCGCTCCTGAACGTCATCGACGACCTCAAGCGCGTGCCCGGCGTCGGCGACGCCACGCTGTTCGGCGCCGGCAAGGACTATTCGATGCGGATCTGGCTGCGGCCGGACAAGCTGGCGCAGTACAGCCTGACACCCAGCGACGTCTCCGCCGCGATCCAGGAGCAGAACGCCCAGTTCGCCGCCGGCCGCTTCGGCGAGGAGCCGGATGCGAGCGGCCTCGCCTTCACCTATTCGGCCACCACCGATGGCCGGCTGCCGAACGCCGAGGCCTTCGAGAACATCATCCTGAAGTCCGACAGCAACGCGGCGACGCTACGGCTGAAGGACGTGGCCCGGGTCGAGCTCGGCGCCCAGGCCTACAACTCCGCCGCCAACTATAACGGCAAGCCGGCCGCCGCGATCGGCATCTATCTGCAGCCCGGCGCCAACGCGCTGGAGACGGCGGAGGGAGTGAAGGCCCGGATGGAGGAGCTGAAGCCGGCCTTCCCCGACGGCATCACCTACGCCATCCCCTACGACACCACCCGCTTCGTCCAGGTCTCGATCGACGAGGTGATCAAGACTTTCATCGAGGCGATGGTCCTGGTGGTGCTGGTGGTCTTCGTCTTCCTGCAGAATCTGCGGGCGACGCTGATCCCGGTGATCGCCGTGCCGATCTCGATCCTCGGCACCTTCGCCGGGATGTACATCCTCGGCTTCTCGATCAACCTGCTGACGCTGTTCGGCCTGATCCTCGCCATCGGCATCGTCGTCGACGACGCGATCGTGGTGCTCGAGAATGTCGAGCGCATCATGCGTACCGAGAGGCTGCCGCCGAAGGAAGCGGCGCGGAAGGCGATGGACGAGGTCTCGGGCCCGGTCATCGCCATCGTGCTGGTGCTGTGCGCGGTGTTCGTGCCGGTCGCCTTCATGGGCGGGCTGGCGGGCGAGATGTACCGGCAGTTCGCCGTCACCATCGCGGTGTCGGTCACCATCTCCGGCATCGTCGCGCTGACACTGACCCCGGCGCTGTGCGCCCTGATCCTGAAGCCGGGCCACCACGAGCCGGCGCTGCCGTTCCGCTGGTTCAACCGGGTGTTCGACGGCATCACCTCGGCCTACACCGCCGGGGTGCGCTTCTTCCTCAAGCGCTTCGCCATCGGCCTCTTGCTGTTCGCCGGCTTCGCCGGGGTGGCGGGCTACCTGTTCCAGAGGATCCCGGGCTCGCTGGTGCCGGACGAGGACCAGGGCTACCTGATCGTCGCCGCCTTCCTGCCGCCGGCCGCCTCGCTGGAGCGGACCGAGAAGGCGCTGTCGGAGGCGACGCAGAACATCCTGAAGCACCCGGCGGTCAGCGAAAGCATCGACGTGCCCGGCTTCGACCTGCTGTCGGCGGCGCAGAAGACCTATGGCGGCGTCGTCTTCGTGCCGCTCAAGGACTGGTCGCAGCGCACCGACCCGGCGATGGACGCGCGCAACCTGCCCGGGCCGTTCATGGGCATGAATGCCGGCATCAAGGACGCCATGGTGCTGGCCTTCAACCCGCCGCCGATCATGGGCATGAGCACGACCGGCGGCTTCGAGGCCTATGTCCAGGACCGCACCGGCGCCGGCTATCCGGCGCTGGCCGAGGCGACGCAGAGGCTGGTCGATGCCGCGGCCAGGCGGCCGGACCTGGCCGGCGTGCGATCCCAGTTCAACATCGCCATCCCGCAGTACAAGCTCGACGTCGACCGCGAGAAGGCGCGGGCGCTGGGCGTGCCGATCTCGTCGATCTTCGACGCCATGCAGGCCACCTTCGGCAGCCTCTACGTCAACGACTTCACGCTCTACGGCCGCAACTACCGGGTCAGCCTGGCGTCGGAGGGCAGCTTCCGCCAGCGGCCGGAGGATCTGAAGCAGGTCTTCGTCCGCGCCGACGGCGGCGCCATGATCCCGATCGACGCGCTGGTGAAGAGCCGGCGGGTCGTCGGCCCCGACCAGGTCGAACGCTTCAACATCTTCCCGGCGGCGAAGATCATGGGCGGCCCGGCCCCGGGCTACTCCTCCGGCCAGTCGATCGCGGCGATGGAGCAGCTGGCCAAGGAGGTGCTGCCCCAGGGCTATGCCCTGGCCTGGACCGGCTCGGCCTTCCAGGAGCAGTCGACCGGCGGCTCCGGCAACCAGGCGCTCCTGTTCGGCCTGGTCATGGTGTTCCTGATCCTGGCGGCGCAGTACGAGCGCTGGTCGCTGCCGATCGCGGTGCTGACCGCCGTGCCCTTCGCCCTGTTCGGGGCGCTGGTCGCGGTGTGGCTGCGCGGGTTGCAGAACGACGTCTACTTCCAGATCGGCCTGGTCACCCTGATCGGCCTCGCCGCCAAGAACGCGATCCTGATCGTCGAGTTCGCGGTGCTGAAGCGCGAGGAGGGGATGAGCGCCGTCGACGCGGCGCTGGAGGCGGCGAAGCTGCGCTTCCGGCCGATCGTGATGACCTCGCTGGCCTTCATCCTGGGCTGCCTGCCGCTGGCCATCGCCAGCGGCGCCGGCTCGGCCAGCCGCCACTCGATCGGCACCGGCGTGATCGGCGGCATGCTCGCCGCCACCGTCATCGCCACCTTCTTCATTCCGATGTTCTACCGGCTGATCGCCTGGCGCGATCGCAAGAAGCCGGCAACCGAAGCGGGGCCCGCCTTCCCCCAGGCGGAGCATCCGTGAGACGGGGTCGCCCCACGGCCCCGTCTCGGTCCCGGTCGTCATTGCTGCCCCTCGACGACCGGGACTCCTAACCGGACGGGGCGCGGACCGCAACCCGCGCCCCGTCCGTCGTATCCTATGAGGTCAGTCCGACGCACCGGCCTTGCGCAGCCGCGAGGCGACCGAACGGGACCGGCTGGTCTCGGCCCAGCCCAGGGCGGAGCGGCCAGTGAAGTCGCGCAACTGCGGGTTGGCGCCGCCCGCCAGCAGCGCCTCCACCGCCGGCAGGCTGCCGCCGCGCGCGGCCGCCATCAGCGGGGTGATGCCCTGGCGATTGGCGCGGTTCGGGTTGGCCTTGCCGTCCAGCAGCGCCCGGACGATGCCGGCATCGCCGGTGTCCGCCGCCCAGAACAGCGGCGTGTTGCCCAGCGAATCCGCCTGGTCCGGCTGGGCGCCGAAGCGCAGCAGCTCGCGCACCAGGGCCGTGCGGCCGTCGCGGGCGGCGATCACCAGCGGGGTGCGGCCGCCGGCGTCGGTCGCGTTCGGCGGGATCCCGCTCAGCAGCAGGGTGCGGACCTTGTCGACATCGTTGGCGTCGACCGCCCGGATCAGCTCCGGCGCCCGGCGCAGCACGTCGATCTCGGCCACGGCCGGGCCGCTGAGGGTGAGAAGCAGCGCCGCCGCGGCGCAGATGCCTCGTCTCATCTCGATCCTCCGGCTGTCCCGCCGGCCCGGCGGGCCCGGGCGCGAGCTTATACCGCGCCCCATGGCCCGGACCAGCCGGTTGGCCCTCGCGGTGCTGCTGGACTATCCTCTGCCGACGCCGTCACCGCAGTCAGCAGTGAGTCCCGCCATGACCGAGACATCCCCCCTGCCCAGCCTGCCCCGCCTCGGGCAGGTGGCCCCGCCCTTCGAAGCCGAGACCACCCATGGGCGCCTGGCGCTCGAGGATTTCCGCGGCAGCTGGGTCGTGCTGTTCTCGCACCCGGCCGACTTCACCCCGGTCTGCACCACCGAATTCGTCGCCTTCGCCCGGATCGCCCCGGCGCTGAAGGAGCGCGGGGTCGAGCTGCTGGGCCTGTCGATCGACAGCATCTACGCCCATCTCGCCTGGACCAAGCGGATCGAGGAGCTGTTCGGCACCAGGATCCCGTTCCCGGTGATCGCCGACGGCGACCGCAAGGTGGCGACGCTCTACGGCATGATCATGCCGGAGCAGTCGGGCACCGAGACCAGCCGCTGCGTCTTCGTCATCGATCCGACCGGGGTGGTGCGGGCGATGATCTATTATCCGCTGACCACCGGCCGGAACATCGACGAGATCCTGCGCCTGGTCGACGCGCTGCAGACCACCGACAAGCACAAGGTCGCGACCCCGGCCGACTGGCGCCCCGGCGGCAAGGTGATCGTGCCGGCGCCGCGCACGATCGAGGATGCCGACGCCCGGGCCAAGGGCGGGTATGCCTACACCGACTTCTGGTATTGCGAGACCGAGGTGAAGGGCTGACCCGGTCCGGACATGGCCTGCATCAACCCGGACGGCACGCTGACCGAGGTGGCGAAGCGCAGCCTCACCCTGCTCGCCGTCCCGCACACCGCGGCAAGGCTGGCCGAGGCCGCCGGCCTGCCGCTCTGGCGGGTGCGCGCCACCCTGCGCGAGACCGGCCGGGCGAAGCTGATCGCCTGTCTTGACCCCGATGCCGCCGATCCGTCCTGGCAGCTCACCGAGCTCGGCGTCGAGGCGCTGGAGCTGAGCCAGGATTGATTGCGCTTTACTGATACATCACAATGGGATAAGGGTCTGAGTTGAAGCGCGTTGTGAGCCCAGCCGGTGCGGCGGAGCATTTCAGATTCTGTCGGCGGGGCTTCTGCGCTAAAGTGCGGGCGATGGATCTGCGGGGGTACCGATGAGGATGATGAAGGGTTTTGCCGCGGCCACGTTGGTCGCCATGGCGTTGGCGGCCTGCCAGGAAGCACCGCCGCCGAAGCCACAGACGGGGGGGCTGTTCCCCGATGTCGGCAACTACCAGCCGGTGAACCTGCCGGCGAAGGCGCAGCTGACGCCGACCGAGGTGCGCTACGACCTGCTGGTCAAGCTGCAGACCGAGATGATGGTCACCGGGCTGAGCTGCAAGGAAGAGTTCAAGGATCCGATCATCTTCCGGACCTTCAGCCAGTGGGTGGTCAACAACGACGACCGCATCCTGGAAACCCAGGACAAGCTCGGCCGGCTGCTGGGCAAGTACAGCAAGGGCAACGGCCAGCGCCTGTTCGACACCTATCGCACCAAGATGGCGAACGACGAATCCCAGCGCATGCAGCGGATGACCCAGACCGCCTACTGCCTGGCGCGCCAGGACCAGTTCGCCGAGGTGGTCAAGTACAATCCGCAGCAGCTGGACGAGTATCTCAACAAGACCTACGAGATGCTGCACACGCGCTACAACGAGGTCGGGGCGAAGACCCAGACCGCGGCGGCGCCGGCCGACAAGGCGGCAGCTCCGGCCGTCAAGCCGAAGAAGCCGTAAGGACCAGCTTTCTCTTTTGCGGATCCATCCGGAAAGGGCCGCGCGAGCGGCCCTTTCTCGTCTCTGATCCGCATCGGCCCGATAATCTTCCCATCGCGACTTGCCGAAACATTCTGTCGCTGGTATCAAGAACCTCCCGTCCGTCGCGGCGGGTTGAACGGCATCCACAAGAACGGCAGAGGGGAGTTGCAGTGACATCGCCACGCATCGTCAGCTCCCCGGACCTCCGTCACTAGGTAGGTCCGCCTCCGCGCTCTCGGCTGGTCTGGCCCCGGGGGCCTCCGGACCCTCGCCGAGGACGCCCATCGGCCCTACATCGCCCGGGCGCCCAATCCGAAACCCTCAGATCGCCGTCGGCGCCGGGCCCCGCCCTCGCCGACTCGCCTGAACCGTTCAGCCGGGAGGATGCCGCTTCGGCGGTGTCGGAACGACCGTGGCGCCAGACCAGACCACCAAAGACCAGACCACCAATCAGAATCCGCTGCTGCGCGTGCTGCGCTTCAGCTACGGCCATTGGCGCCGCCATCCGCTGCAGATCGCGGTCGGAATCGGCGGCGTGCTGGCCTCGACCGGCATCGACGTCGTGCTGCCGGTGTTCGCCGGCCATATGGTCGACGCCATCGCTTCCGGCCCCGGCGGCTATGACGCGGCGCTGCAGGCGCTGCTGACCATCGTCGCGCTCGGCATCGTCTATGTGGCGCTGCGCGACACCGTGTTCCGCGCCATCATCCGGCTGACCACCCGGGTCATGCAGGCGATGACGCAGGAGGCGTTCTGGCGCGTCCAGCGCTTCTCCACCGACTGGCACGCCAACGCCTTCGCCGGCGCCACGGTCCGCAAGATCAACCGCGGCACCTGGGCGATGGACCTGCTGAACGACGTGATCCTGGTCGAGCTGCTGCCGTCGATCCTGGTCCTGCTCGGCGCCACCGCGCTCCTGGCGGCGCGCTGGCCGCTGATGGGCGCGGCGGTGGCGTGCGGCGTCGCCGTGTTCCTGTTGGTCAGCCTGGTGCTGGTGCTGCGCTACGTCGCCCCGGCGGCGCGGCTGGCCAACGAGATGGATTCGAAGCTCGGCGGCAACCTGGCGGATTCGATCGGCTGCAACGCGGTGGTGAAGACCTTCGGCGCCGAGCGGCGCGAGGATGCCTTCATCGCCCGCACGGTCGAGATCTGGCGCCAGCGCACCATCCGCACCTGGCATCGCGGCACCAATTCCGGCACCACCCAGAACCTGTTGATGGTGGGGCTGAACGGCATGGTGCTGGGCATCGGCCTGTGGTTGTGGGGCCGCGGCATGGCGACGCCGGGCGACATCACCTACATCCTCGGCACCTATGCCCTGATCCACGGCTATCTGCGCGGCGTCGGCATGCATGTCCGCAACCTGCAGCGTGCGGTCAACGACATGGAGGAGCTGGTCGACTTCATGGACCAGCCGCTCGGGGTCGAGGACCGGCCGGCGGCGCCGGAGATCAAGGTCGAGGCCGGCCGCATCGACTTCGACGCCGTCACCTTCCGCTACCACGGGCAGCGGGAGCCGATCTATGACGGCTTCACCCTGACCATCGCCCCGGGCGAGCGGATCGGCCTGGTCGGCCATTCCGGCAGCGGCAAGAGCACCTTCGTCAAGCTGGTGCAGCGCCTGTACGACCTGAACGGCGGCGCCATCCGAATCGACGGCCAGGACATCGCCGGGGTGACGCAGGAGAGCCTGCGCCGGCAGATCGCGCTGGTGCCGCAGGAGCCGGTGCTGTTCCACCGTTCGCTGGCGGAGAACATCGCCTATGGCCGGCCCGGCGCGACGATGGAGCAGATCGTCGACGCGTCGACGCAGGCCTATGCCCACGACTTCATCTCCCGCCTGCCGCAGGGCTACGAGACGCTGGTCGGCGAGCGCGGGGTGAAGCTGTCGGGCGGCGAGCGCCAGCGCGTCGCCCTGGCCCGCGCCATCCTGGCCGACGCCCCGGTCCTGATCCTGGACGAGGCGACGTCCAGCCTGGACAGCGTGTCGGAATCGCTGATCCAGGCGGCGGTGGAGAAGCTGATCGTCGGCCGCACCACGATCATCGTCGCGCACCGGCTGTCGACCGTGCAGAAGGTCGACCGCATCCTGGTGTTCGACCGCGGGCGCGTGGTCGAGCAGGGCACCCATGCCGAGCTGGTGAAGCGCGAGGGCGGCCACTATCGCAAGCTGTTCGAGCACCAGGCGATGGGGCTGATCGACGGCCAGGAGGAGGCGGCGTAGAGTTCGGGGCGCTCGAACAGGAGCGCCCCACCTCCAGGTCGCCCTCTATCACTATGAATCCGCTGCCGCCTTTTGCATTGCGTCATGAATGATATTATCATTTTTCAAATGATCTATTGAAAATGCATAACCTATTCCAACATTTGCTTGTCTTTCGATTTCTCCAAGAGTCAGTAGAATTTGCCTTTGTCCAGATAAGATTGTCTGCTTGTAGCTGACGCCAGCCACAAACATGTCCCCTCCCATATTATTAATGAGAGATATGTTTGAATTTATCGTAGCTCTTAAACTAGAAAACGCTCTTGTCAGTCCTGTTTCCTTTCTAGTTATTATACATATAACTTCTCCTGTCTCGGGAATAAATAAAGGGCCTCCCGAATTGCTTGGATTTACGCTTCCATCTATCTGTATTACCTCCGTAATTCCAGATTTGTAGAGGGATGATATGGTTCCTCTATGACAAGTAATATTTAAATGTTCGAACGGATATCCAATAAAAGCTACGTCCTGGCCTGGGCGACAAACAGAAGAAGTTGACAGTCTGAAATTGTGTGCCGATGTTATTTTCATTCCATTAGGTATGTTCAATATAGCAAAGTCATAATTGTTTTCTTCCGATCTAGATACGACAAGTTGATTAAATTCTATTTGAGATAAAATAATACCACTTTTTGTGTCATTTTCGCCATTCCGACGAATCCATACACGACATCCATTCGGAGCGCGTGCGACATGTGAATTCGTAATCAAATAGTTGAGAGAGAGAAAACAAGTACCACCGCCAAGACGATTGTTTTTCGAGTCAATAAAAACAATATTATAAACACCGCTTTTTATCCGATCAATTGTGTCTTCAAGGGACATATGCCTACTCCATATTTTGGAAGCAAAAAAACGCTCTCGGAAACATGCGTGAATGCGCGACACCTTAGGAAGGATAGTTGAGATACATGAAAAATTGAAGCAATGAGTTGCTCATTCTCCGTTAGCCGACGGCAGGCGGGCGGCGAATTCCGCCGCCAGCCAGTCGATGAACACCCGGACCCGCGGCGACAGCTGCCGGCTGTGCGGGTACAGCGCATAGACCGGCGCGGGGGCGGGCGGCATGTCGGCCAGCACCTCGACCATGGTGCCGGCCGCCAGATCCTCCGCCAGGCGGTAGCGCGGCAGCTGGATCAGCCCCAGCCCCAGCCGGCCGGCGGCGAAATAGATCTCGGCGCCCGCCGCCGACACCGTCACCGGCAGCGTCACATCGCGCCGGGCGCCGTCGACCGTGAACTCCAGCGGCAGCAGGGCGCCGGTGGCGGAGGACAGGAAGCCGACCATGCGGTGGCCGTCGAGCTCGTCCGGCCTCCGCGGCATGCCGAACCGCTGCAGATAGGCCGGGCTGGCGAAGGTGCCCTCGGCCAGCATCGCGATCCGCCGCCCGATCAGCGTGCTGTCGGCGGGGTGCCCGACCCGCAGTACGCAGTCCACGCCCTCGCGCACCAGGTCGACGAAGCGGTCGCCCTCGCCGAAATGCAGCCGGATCTCCGGGTATTCCTCCAGGAAGCGCGGCAGGCCCGGCATCATGAAGGACCGGGCCAGGATGCCGTGCACATTCACCCGCAGCAGCCCCTTGGGCTTGGCCCCGGTGAAGGCGGCCTCGGCCTCCTCGATATCGGCCAGGATCGACAGGCAGCGCTGGTAGTACGCCTCGCCGTCCAGCGTCGGCCGGACCTGCCGGGTGGTCCGCTGCAGCAGCCGCACGCCGAGCCGCGCCTCCAGCTGCTTGACGCCCTCGGTGGCGGTCGAGCGCGGCAGGCCGAGATCCTGCGCCGCGAGCGAGAAGCTGTGCCGCTCGACCACCCGCAGGAACAGTCGCATCGCGTCCAGCCGGTCCATGGCTATTGTTCCAGATCTCCGAATTATGATGCCAGATCAGAGCAGATTATCCGGAAATGGATAAGGCTCATCTTTGCCTCACCGACATGGAGGTCGGGTTTGGAGGACAAGATGAGCGAACGGAGCAACAAGGTCGCGATCGTCACCGGCGCCTCGCGCGGCATCGGCGCCGCGATCGCCGAGCGGCTCGGCCGGGACGGCTTCACCGTCGTCGTCAACTACGCCGGCAATGCCGAGGCCGCCGAGGCCCTGGCCCACAGCATCGAGCAGGCGGGCGGCCGCGCCCTGACCGCCCAGGCCGACGTCGCCGACCCGGCCGCGGTGCACCGCATGTTCGAGGCGGCCGAGACCGCCTTCGGCGGCGTCGACGTGGTGGTGAACAATGCCGGCATCATGCAGCTGGCGCGGATCGCCGACACCGACGACGCGCTGTTCGACAAGACGATCGCGATCAATCTGAAGGGCACCTTCAACGTGCTGCGCGAGGCCGCCAGGCGGCTGCGCGACGGCGGGCGGATCGTCAGCCTCTCGACCAGCGTCGTCGGCACCAGGCTGGAGACCTACGGCGTCTACACCGCGACCAAGGCCGCGGTCGAGGCGCTCACCGGGATCCTGGCGAAGGAGCTGCGCGGCCGGTCCATCACCGTCAACGCCGTGGCCCCGGGCCCGACCGGCACCGACCTGTTCTTCCACGGCAAGTCGCCCGAGCTGGTCGAACGCCTCGCCAAGGCGGCCCCGCTGGAACGGCTGGGCACGCCGCAGGACATCGCCGGGGTCGTGTCCTTCCTGGCCGGTCCGGACGGCGGCTGGGTCAACGGCCAGGTGCTGCGCGCCAATGGCGGCCTCGTCTGAGGCCGGCCAGATCGGCCTGGACGGGATCGCCGGCAGCGGTATCGTGCGGAAGCCGCCAGCCTGGCCGCAGCCCGATCCGGGCTGATCCGATGGAGGAAGCCATGCCCGAGACCCGCATCATCGCCAGCGGGCTGCAGTTCCCGGAAGGGCCGGTGGCGGAGGCCGACGGCTCCGTCCTGCTGGTCGAGATCCAGCGCGAGACCGTCAGCCGGGTCCGGCCCGACGGCACGGTCGAGGTCGTGGCGCAGCTCGGCGGCGGGCCGAACGGCCTGGCGGTCGGGCCGGACGGCGCGCTCTATGTCTGCAACAACGGCGGCTTTCTGTTCCATCACGACGGCGGATACAACCGGATGCGCCGCGGCGTCCACCCGCACTACACCAGCGGCCGGATCGAGCGCCTCGACCCCGCCACCGGCGAGCTCCGCACCCTCTACGATCGCTGCGGCGACCATCCGCTGCGCGGCCCGAACGACATCGTCTTCGACCGCTCCGGCGGCTTCTACTTCACCGACTACGGCAAGCACCGCGAACGCGAGCGGGACTATGGCGGGCTGTATTACGGCCGGGCCGACGGGTCGCGGATCGTCGAGGTCGCCTATCCGATGGAGACGCCGAACGGCGTCGGCCTGTCGCCGGACGATTCGACCGTCTATGTGTCGGAGACCGAGACCGGCCGGCTCTGGGCCTTCGACCTCGAGGCGCCGGGGCAGCCGAAGCGGCACCCGTTCCCGTCGCCGCATGGCGGCCGGCTGGTCTGCGGCCTGCCGGGCTATCAGCGCTTCGACAGCATGGCGGTCGACGCCCGCGGCAACATCTGCGTCGCCACGCTGATCACCGGCTGCATCACCGTGATCTCGCCGGACGGCACCGTGCTGAACCAGGTGATGCTGCCGGACGACCCGATCGTGACCAATATCTGCTTCGGCGGGCCGGACCGGAGGACCGCCTACATCACCCTGTCCGGCACGGGCCGTCTGGCGGCGATGGACTGGCCGGAGCCGGGCTGCCCGCTGGCTTACCGTCGATGAGGTGATGCCCCATGGTCACCGGCATCAACCACGTCACCCTCGCGGTCAGCGACGTCGAGAGATCGTTCCGATTCTATGTCGATGTGCTGGGGCTGAAGCCCCTGGCGAAGTGGAGCCGCGGCGCCTATCTGCTGGCCGGGGATCTCTGGCTCTGCCTCAGCATCGACGAGAAGACGCGGTCGTCACCCCATCCCGACTACACGCACATGGCCTTCAGTGTCGCCGATTTCGACGCCTGCTCGAAGCGGCTGGCGGACCACGGCGCTCCGATCTGGCGCATCAACCAGACCGAGGGACCGTCGGTCTATTTCCTCGATCCGGACGGCCACAAGCTCGAGATCCATGACGGCGACTGGCGGACGCGCCTGCAGTCGATGCGGGACAACCCGTGGGAGGCCGGGATCGAGTTCTTTCCGGACGACTAGATTCGCAGCATCACCCTACCGTGCCTCGGCCAGCGCTTCCGCCCCGATCGGCCGGAACGGCGCCGGGCGGCCGTGGAAGCGGGTGGCGAGGGCGGAGACCAGCTCCGCATCCCCGGTGGTGAAGAACAGCGGCGATGCCTCCGCCCCGTCGGCGGTGTCGAACTCCGGGTGGCGCTGCAGATAGGCCTCCAGGCTGCGGGCGGTGATGTCGGGCTGGGACAGCATCTCGACGCCCGGCGGAAGCGCCTCGGCGAACAGGTCGGCGACCAGCGGGTAATGCGTGCAGCCCAGGATCACCGCATCCGGCGGCACGCCCTTGAGCTGCCGCATCAGCAGCGCCGCATAGCGCCGGACGGCGCGTCGCAGCACCGCCTCCGGCGCCGCCCGCTCGATCAGCGTCACCAGCACCGGGCAGGCCTGCTGCACCACCGTGATCTCCGGCGCCCGCTTGCCGATCTCCTCGACGAAGGCGCCGGTCCTGACCGTGTGACGGGTGGCGAAGATGGCCACGGTGCGCGGCTCGCCGCGGTGCCGGCCGGTGCGGATGTCGGCCATCCAGGGCACGCCAGTGATCGCCTCCACCATCGGCACCAGCACGCCGATCACCCTTCGGTCCGGGTGGTGCTGCGGCAGCCAGCTCTGCTGCAGCCGGCGCAGCCCGGTGGCGGCGGCGGTGTTGCAGGCCAGGACCACCAGCCGGCAGCCCAGGCCGAACAGCCGCTCCACCGCCGCGATGGTCAGGCGGTAGATCTCCTCCGGCTCGCGATTGCCGTAGGGGGCGTGGCCGTGGTCGCCGAGATAGAGGAAGTGCTGCTGCGGCAGGTGCCGGGTCAGCGCCTGCAGCACCGTCAGCCCGCCATGTCCCGAATCGAAAACCCCGATCATCCGCATCCCCGTGATCCTGCCCAGGCGGTAGCGGATGTCGAGGGCATTCTCAAGGCGCTACCCGTTGTCCCAGCCCAGGGCAGCCGTTAAGGAGCTGTCTCGACGGGAGGGCTGCGCCGTGGACATCATCTGCATCAACGGGCCGATCAATTCCGGCAAGTCGACCGTGGGCCGGTGCCTGGCCACTCTCCTGCCCGGCGCCGTCTTCGTCGAGGGCGATGACCATGGCGCGCCGGACGATGCCGGTCTCGACGCTATCATCGCCATCGCCCTGGCGCGGATCGAGGCGCTGATCGCCGCCGCCACGAGCGACCTGGTGGTCGCCTATCCGCTGCGGCCGCAGGACCATGCCCGCCTGGCCGCGGCGGCGGGCCGGCGCGGGGCGCGGCTGTTCGTGGCGACGCTGGCGCCGCCGATCGAGGTGGCGCTGGCCGATCGCGGCGGCCGGCCGTTGTCGGCGGAGGAGCGCGACCGGATCGTCGAGATGTATGCGGAAGGCTATGCCGGTCCGGCCTTCTCCGACCTCGTCCTCGACAATTCCGGCCTGACCCCGGACCAGGCGGCCGCCGCCATCGCCGCGGCGCTGGCCGTGCGGCGCGGTTGACCGCGGCCCGGCCCGCAGATAGCCTGCCGGCATGATCCGTCGTCCTCGCCCCGCTCCGCGATACGGTGCCCCGCCCCTCTGAGGCGGCGGGACGATGCTTCATGCCCATCCCATGCTGCCGGTTCCGGCGGCATTTCCATGTGGGGTCTCCGGGCCGTGCGGCGCCACCAGGAGATCCGAGATGCCCATCATCCGCCCGGCCCGTCCCGACGAGCACGCCGCCCTCTGCGTCCTGTTCGCCGAGCTCGACCGCTTCCACCGCAAGGCCCGGCCCGATGTCTTCGTCGAGCCCGAGGGGCCGGCGCGCAGCCCGGAGCTGATCGCCGGGCTGATCGAGGGGCCCGGCAGCGCCATCCTGGTCGCCGAGGATTGCGGCGCCCTGGCCGGCCTCGCCACGCTGATCGAGCGGACGGTCGCGGCCAATCCGGTCCGGCCGGAGCGGCGCATCGCCGAGATCGACAATCTGGTGGTGATGCCGGGCCACCGCCGGCGCGGCATCGCCGGCCTGCTGCTGCGCCAGGCCGAGGACTGGGCGCGCGGCCGCGGCCTCGCCAGCCTCGAGCTCGGCGTCTGGGACTTCAACGCCGGGGCGGTGGCCTGCTACGAGGCGGCCGGCTTCGCGCCGACCACCCGCCGCCTGAGCAAGCCCGTCGCGCCGCCTTAGCGAGGCTATATCCTTCGCCGGTCGTCGATCGCTCGTACCGACTCAACGCGACGGGGGTTCGCCGAATCGGCCGCGCAACCCCTCCGCAAAGGCCGAAAGCGCGTTGGCGAGCTGGTGTGCGACTGCGGGCGGCGGGAGCGGCACTTTGAGGCTTCGCGTCCCCGTCGCCGGATCGCGCTCGATCCAGGGATGCGCCGGCGCATCTGTATCCTTCGTTGCCGCCACGGCCGCGACGAGCTGCACCGCCATCTGCGCCAGGGCCTGCCAGGGGTCGGCTTCCGATCCACGTGGCGGGGCCGCATCGCCCTTGGCGGGCGCAACTGCGGTCCCGGCCTCCATTTCCTCCGCGGTTTCGGCGGCGCCGACGCCGTCCGCGCCCTCCACCGCTCCGGCCTCCTCGGCCGGCGTTACGGCTTCGCCCTGGCCCATCTGCCCGGTGACGGATTCCACGTCCTTCATGAATCGGGTGAGGCGCGAGCCGCCGAGCGAGATGTTGTTGGCGCCGCCGTCGAGAATTCCGGCCGACAGGGACTTCTTGAAGGCCAGCACCGACAGCATGCCCTCCTCGATGGTTCCTTTCGCCACGAAATTGATCACCCGAACCGGCCGCGTCTGGCCCATCCGGTGGATCCGCGCGATGCGCTGTTCGAGGATCGCCGGATTCCATGGGAGATCGAGATTCACCAGGGTCGAAGCGTGCTGCAGATTGAGGCCGGAGGCGCCGGCATCGGTCGATAGGAACACCCGGCACCCGGGGTCATTGCGGAACCGCTCGATCAGGGCGGGGCGCTTCTCCGACGGCACGCCGCCATGGAAGCTGACATAGCCGATACCCTGCGCTTCGAGGCGCCGGATGACGATGTCGTGGCTGCCCGTCCATTGCGAGAACACCACCGCCTTGGCGTCCGGATCCGCGAAAAGATCGGCAAACACGGCGGCCAGTTCGTCGGCCTTGACCCCGTGATCGGTGCCCCGATCCAGGAGATAGGTGCTGTTGCACGACATGCGCATATTCTGGAGGGCGCAGGTCAGTCGCCGTTGGTCCTTGTCCGACAGAAACTTCATCCGGCGCCAGCGATGGACGATGCGGGCCACCGCATCGGCATTCTCCTCGTGATAGGCCATCTGGCCTTCGGTCATCGGGACCAGGAGAGTCTGGTCGGTCCGGCTCGGCAATTGTCGCAGTACCTCGGATTTGCGCCGGCGGATCATGATCGGCGCCAGGGTCTGGCCGATCTTCTCGAGCCCGCTATAGCCGGTGACCCGGCCGGCCTCGTCCTTGGCCTGATGCTCATAGAGCAGCTTCCAGGTCGGCCCCAGCCTGTATTGATCGACGAACTGGACGATTGAGACCAGCTCTTCCAGCTTGTTTTCGAGGGGCGTGCCGGTCAGCACGATCGCATAGGGGCTGTCGATGCGCTTCAGGGCGCGGGCGGCGACGGTGTTCCAGTTCTTGACCCGCTGCGCCTCGTCGACGATCACGAGATCCGGCTCCCAGGCGGCGATCAGGTCGAGATCGGGTGCGAGCCTCTCGTAATTGGTGATCTTGCAGAAATCATCGAGGGCATAGTCCTTCCGGCGTTGCGCCCGGCCGCCGCCGATGACCCGGGCCGCGGTCTCGTCCCGCCGGCCGGAGAAGCGCAGAATCTCGCTCTGCCATTGATATTTCAGCGAGGCCGGGCAGACCACCAGCACTTTCGTGAGGCCGAAATGGCGCGCCAGGATCTCCATGGCCGCGATCGCCTGGATCGTCTTGCCCAATCCCATCTCGTCGCCGATCAGCGACCGTCCGGCACGGACCGCGAACAGCGCGCCTTCGGCCTGATAGGGATAGAGCGGCACCTGCAGCAGGTTCGCGAGCCCGGGATCGGCGGCGCCCTCCGGGAACAGCTGTTCGAGCCGTTCGGAGCGCCGCCCAGCGTCGAGCCGTCCCGCGATGAAATCGAGGGCATCGTCATAGGCCCGCAGCTCGTGCCCGATGTCCGAGGCGGCGGCCAGGAAGGCTTCGATGTCTCCGAAGCGGTCATCCCGCAGCACCCCGCCGCGCCCGGAGTCGAACAGGCCCTCGGCTGCTGCGGCCACCTTCTGCGGACAATCCGTTCCGGCCCGGAAATAGATCCGGCGGCCGCCATCGTTGCGCAGATACAGCTCGGAGAATGCCGGCCGGTAGCCGCGGGCGAAGGCGGTCTTCGCCCCGCGTTTCTTCTCCAGCTGGGCCAGCGTGAACTCGATATGCTTGCAGGTGCCCAGTTCATTGGTCGTGTAGTCAGGACAGGCGCAGTAGTTGCCGCCAGGACCTCGCCCCCGGATGACCACGCGATAACTCGACCCTGAAGCCGGATTGCCGATCCGGAATTCGGAGAAGAACGGCTCGTCCGTCAGGTTTTCGAGCGTGAAGGACTGCTCGCGGCCGAATTGGCGGCGCAGGGCTCGCTGCCACTCCACCGGCGACAGATCGGCCGGCTGCAGGGTGCGCGAGAGTTTCGCTTCTTTGCGTGGCTTGGCCACGGGCTTCGGGGCTCGTCTCGTGGCAGTCATGGATGTCCGGTCGCTTTGGCGGGATGACGGGCGTGCGGCTATTCGGGTATGGGGTCAGACCTTATCCGATCTCGGCCCTGCCAGTCTTCACGGCTCTGGGCCCAGATCTCGACCTTGGTGTCGATCGGCGCCGGCAGCCGGTCCAGGCCGCGGAAGCGCGAGCCGAGCCGGCGTGCCACCGCCTTCGACGGCTCGTTCTCCGGCGCGATGCAGTGGATCACCTCGGTCCAGCCGAGGCGGTCGAAGGCCCAGTCGATCGTTGCCGCGGCGCCTTCGGTGGCATAGCCCTTGCGCCAGGCGGCGCGGCACAGGGTCCAGCCGATTTCGGTGCCCGGCCAGCCCTCGGGCTGCCAGGGGCCGAGGCGGCCGATCCAGCGCCCGGTCGCCTTCTCGATCACCGAGAAGTTGGCGAAGCCCTGGATCGTCCAGGCGCCGGCCATGGTGAGGAAGCCGCGCCAGGCCGCGGTGCGCAGCTGCACGCCGCCGATGAAGCGGGCGGCCTCCGGGTCGGCCATCAACTCGGCCCAGCTGTCGAAATCCTCGGCCCGGGGCAGGCGCAGGATCAGCCGGTCGGTCTCCAGCACCGGCGCGGGCTCCGGGGTCGGCATCGGGTGTCTCCTGAATCGGGAAGGCGCAGCAAAGCCCGATCCCGGACACCCGGTCAAGCTGCCGGCCGCTCAGCGTTCCGTCGCGGTGCCCAGATCGGGGGCGGCGAAGCTGTGCAGCAGCAGGCGCACCAACTCGGCCTGCCGGTGCGTCTCGGTCTTCTCGAACACCTGCTTCAGATAGTGGCGGGCGGTGCCGATCGAGATGCCCAGGCTCTCGGCGGCCTCCGCCGGGCCGAGGCCGCCGGCGATCAGCGCCGCCAGGTCGGATTCGCGCCGGGTCAGGCCATAGGCGCTGGCCAGGCCGGCGGTGTCGATGCGGCAGCGGCGGTCGGGGTCGGAGATCAGCACCGCCACCGCGCCCGGCTCGCCGGGGACCGCGCCGCGGCCGTCCGTGGGGGCCGGAATGACGCTCAGGATCAGCGGGCCGTTCGGTGGCCGCCGCGACACCGGGATGCGCAGCATCACGGCGGCGGCGCGGCTCAGCGCGGCATCGGCCGTGTCCGGCCCGCCGGCCAGCAGCATCGCCGTGGCGATCGCCTGATGCAGCGCCCGGGTCTGCGCCGGCAGGGTGGTGGCGATGCCGTGGGCGTCGGCCAGCAACCCGTCGCGCTCCGCGATCACCGCCTCGGCCCGCTCGCTGCGGTAGACCGGCCGGCCGTGCCGGTCCAGCAGGATCAGGCCGAGGCCCAGCGCGTCGATCGCGGCCAGGGCGCCGGTCGCGCGCGGGTCGACGCTGGCCAGGCGGCGGTTCAGCTTGCCGGCCTTGGCCAGATGCGGCACCAGGGCCTGCAGCCGGTTCAGCTCCTCGGCGCCGAAATCGCGCTCGTCCAGCGGGCGGCAGATGCGGACGGCGGACCAGCCGGACGTGCCGCGCCACGGCACCGCCACCGCCGCCAGGCCGCCGCCGATCGGCCGGATCAGCTGCTGGTAGAAATCCGTCCGCTCATAGTCCTTGACCGGCACCATGGACGACTGGGTGCGCGCGGCTCCGGCCGGGAACCGCTGCATCTGCTCGGTCCAGAAATCGCTGTGCAGGATCTGGGCGCAGCGGTCGCCGTGCTGCCGCACATCCATCCGGGAGCAGGTGGAGAGCTGGACGCCGTCGAGGCTGTTGGTGGTGAACACGGCATGCGAGCCGCCGACCAGGTCGCGCACGGCGTCCAGGCACTGCGGCCATTCCTCCGGCTCCATCGCGGCGTCGTAGATCCGCTGCACCGTCCGGAGGATCACCTGCGCGCCCGCGGTCACGCCGCCGACCCTTTCCCGTGGTTCGCCGGATCTAAACCAGCCACCGCCTGCGCGCCGCCCGCAAGTCGATCATGGAACACCGGCATTCCCGCGCTCCAAAATATCCTAAAACAGGAAAATACGCCGCCAGTCGAGCCGCCCGATTCCTCAACAACGCCGATCCACGAGGGCGACATCGCGGCAATGCCGCGAACGTCTTCCTCGATCGGAAGGATCATACCGTGTTTTTCTCGATGCCATTAGAGCACTTTTATTATGGCATCGGTATGGAGGCGTGGCGGCAAAGCCGGGGCGATTCGCACACGGGACGACGAAAACCCTGGGCTGGCCGGTCTCAGCTCGCCCGGCGCATCGTGACGGCCTTCTTCGGCTCCTCGTCGAACAGCTCGGCCAGCTTGTCGATCATGGTGCCGCCCAGCTGCTCGGCGTCGACGATGGTCACGGCGCGGCGGTAGTAGCGGGTCACGTCATGGCCGATGCCGATCGCCACCAGCTCCACCGGCGACCAGCGCTCGATGTATTCGATCACCTGCTTCAGGTGCCGCTCGAGATAATTGCCGGGATTGACCGAGAGCGTGGAGTCATCGACCGGGGCGCCGTCGGAGATCACCATCAGGATGCGCCGCTGCTCCGGCCGGCCGACGATGCGGTTGTGGGCCCACAGCAGCGCCTCGCCGTCGATGTTCTCCTTCAGCACGCCCTCGCGCAGCATCAGGCCGAGATTCTTGCGGGCCCGGCGCCAGGGCGCGTCGGCGGATTTGTAGATGATGTGGCGCAGGTCGTTCAGCCGGCCGGGATTCTGCGGCTTGCTCTGCTGGATCCAGCGCTCGCGCGCCATGCCGCCCTTCCAGGCGCGGGTGGTGAAGCCGAGGATCTCGACCTTCACGCCGCAGCGCTCCAGCGTCCGCGCCAGGATGTCGGCGGCGATCGCGGCGATGGTGATCGGCCGGCCGCGCATCGACCCGGAATTGTCGATCAGCAGGGTCACCACCGTGTCGCGGAAATCGGTGTCCTGCTCCTGCTTGAAGGACAGCGGCGTCAGCGGGTTGATCACCACGCGGGCGAGGCGGGCGGCGTCGAGGATGCCCTCCTCCAGGTCGAAGTCCCAGGACCGGGTCTGCTTGGCCATCAGCTTGCGCTGCAGCCGGTTGGCCAGCTTGGCGATCACGCCCTGCAGATGCTGCAGCTGCTGGTCCAGCATCAGCCGCAGCCGCGACAGCTCGTCGGCGTCGCACAGGTCCTCGGCCGCCACCATCTCGTCGAACTGGGTGGTGAAGGCCTTGTAGTTCAGCCCGTTCGGGTCCAGCGCGCCGGTCTGGTCGTCGCGCCAGGGCTGGCCCGGGGCCTCGGTGTCCTCGGTCGAGAACTCGTCGGAATCGTCGGCGGCCTCCTCCTGCTGGGCGCCCTCGGCGTCGGTCTCGTCGCCGCTTTCCGGGTCGCTGTCGCTGTCGTCGGCCTCGGCGCTGACCTGCTCGCCCTCGCGGCCCTGCTCCTCCGGCTGCTCGCCATCGGCCTTGTCGTCGTCCTCGCCGTCCTCGTCCTCCTGCGTCTCGTCCTCCTGGCCGATCTCGACATCGAGCTCGGCCAAGAGGTGCTTGGCGCAGCGGGCATAGGCCTCCTGGTCGTCCATGGCGTCGGCCAGCTCGTGCAGCGACCGGCCGATCCGGCTCTCCAGCCAGGACCGCCAGAGGTCGGCGGCGTGGCGGGCGTTCGGCGGCGGCTTCTCGCCGGTCATCGCCTCGCGCGCGGCCAGCCGCACCGCCTCGGCCAGCGGCACCTGCTCGCGCTCGGTGACGCGGTCCAGCCCCTGGCGCTTGAAGCGGTCGTCCAGCGCCGCCGCCAGGTTGCCGGCGACGCCGGCCATCTGGGTGGCGCCGATCGCCTCGCAGCGCGCCTGCTCCAGCGCCTCGAAGGCGGCGCGGGCGACGTCGCCCTGCGGCATGCGGGCGGCGTGCGTCTTGGCGTTGTGGTGGCGCAGGCGCAGCGCCACGGCATCGGCGGCGCCGCGCACCTTGGCGACCTCGGCCGAGGTCAAGAGGCGCGAGGGCTGCGGCAGCCTGGCGCGGGTGCCGGCGACGCCGGCCGGCTCGCTGGAATAGGCCACGGTGATGTCGGGCCGCTCGGCGATGGCCCGCACCGTCGCCGTGGTGGCGCGCTTGAACACCTCGATCGGGCTGTCGTCCTGGGGCATCGCCTGCTTCGTCTCTGCGGCCTTCGCCGCTCTTCCTTCATCTGTCATGCCCGGTCTTGACCCGGGCATCCAGAGGTTGTCGAGACCTTCTGGATTGCCGGGTCAAGCCCGGCAATGACAGCAAAACCTAACGAACCACGCCTTACGCCAGATGGGCGCGGACGCCGCTTTCCGGCAGCTCGGTGCCGAAGCAGCGCTGGTAGTACTCGGCCACGGTCGAGCGTTCGACCTCGTCGCATTTGTTCAGGAAGGTCAGGCGGAAGGCGAAGCCGACATCGCCGAAGATGCGCGCATTCTCGGCCCAGGTGATCACCGTGCGCGGCGACATGACGGTGGAGATGTCGCCGCCGATGAAGCCGGCGCGGGTCAGGTCGGCCAGGCGGACCATGGCGTTGATCTTGGTCCGGCCCTCCTCCGTGTCGAAATCCGGCACCTTGGCCAGGACGATCTCGACCTCGGCGTCATGCGGCAGGTAGTTCAGCGTGGCGACGATCGACCAGCGGTCCATCTGGCCCTGGTTGATCTGCTGGGTGCCGTGATACAGGCCGGTGGTGTCGCCCAGGCCGACGGTGTTGGCGGTGGAGAAGATGCGGAAGGCCGGGTGCGGCTTGATCACCCGGTTCTGGTCCAGGAGGGTCAGCTTGCCCTCGACCTCGAGCACGCGCTGGATCACGAACATCACGTCCGGCCGGCCGGCGTCGTATTCGTCGAACACGATGGCGCAGGGGTTCTGCAGCGCCCAGGGCAGGATGCCCTCGCGGAACTCGGTCACCTGCTTGCCGTCGCGCAGCACGATGGCGTCCTTGCCGACCAGGTCGATGCGGCTGATGTGGCTGTCCAGGTTGACGCGGACGCAGGGCCAGTTCAGGCGGGCCGCCACCTGCTCGATATGGGTCGACTTGCCGGTGCCGTGATAGCCCTGGATCATCACCCGCCGGTTGTGGGCGAAGCCGGCCAGGATGGCCATGGTGGTGTCGCGGTCGAAGCGGTAGGCGCTGTCGACGTCCGGCACATGCGGCGTGGCGGCGGAGAAGGCGGGCACCTGCAGGTCGCTGTCGATGCCGAAGGTCTGCCGCACGGACACCTTGATGTCGGGCAGCGTCGTGGAGGTGTCAGCGCTCATGATCCAGTCGAAGTCCAAATTTCAGAGTATCGGTTCACGAGGCGAAGCCGGCCTTCAGCACGCTGTAGGCGTGGTTGATGGTCTTGAACTTCTCCTCGGCATCGCGACTTCCGCCATTGGCGTCCGGGTGATGCAGTTTGACAAGGGCCTTGTAGCGGGCCTTGAGGGTTTTCAGGTCCAAAGGCGGAGCGAGCTCGAGCGTCTTCATCGCGCTCTCCTGCTCGGTCAGGGGGCGGCCCTGCTTGGCCTCATCCTGCGCCTCGCGGCCGGCGTGGAACGGGTTGTCGCCCGCGCCCTCGGCGAAGCTCTGATAGATCCGGGAGCGCAGCCGCTGCTCGGCGCGCCAGGACCCCATCGGCCAGGTCGGCCGGTCCCACACCGTGTCGCGCCGCGCCTCGCGCTCGATCTGGTCGGCGCTCATGCCCTGGTAGTAGTTCCAGGCGCGGTTGTACTCCCGCACATGCTCCAGGCAGAACCACCAGTAGTCGTTCAGCCGCTGCCGCGATTTCGGCGCCCGGAACTCCCCGGCGCAGGCACAATCCGGGTGGTCGCAGCGGCGCATCGCCGGCGCCGGCTCCTCGAATGCCCGGTATTCTCTGCGGTTTGCAGTGGCCATGCTGCGAGTATGGGGAGGGCGTTTTCGCCTGACAAGTCGACGCGGCGGAAATCTGCCCTGCCCTCGTGTCGCAGCATCGGGGCTTGCGTCATATGGGAATATCGGGTCGCGGTCTCCCGCCGCGGCCCCGGCTCTGCTATCACCTGATGCCGGATGGAGGACAGGACCGATGCAGATCGCCGACCGCATGCGCCGCAAGATCGAGGAGGCGCTGGCCCCGGCCCAGCTCGAGATCATCGACGACAGCCACCGCCATGCCGGCCACGCCGGGCATGACGGCCGCGGCGAAAGCCATTTCCGGGTGCTGGTCGTCTCCGACGCCTTCGAGGGCCGCTCGCGGGTCGAGCGGCAGCGCCTGGTCTACGACCTGCTGGCGGCCGAGCTGCAGGACCGGGTGCACGCCCTGTCGCTGACCACCCGGACCCCGGCCGAGGCGGAGAAGGCGGGCGCCCGCGGCTGACGCCCGCCGCCCCGTCTCGTCGCGCGCCGTGGGCCAGGCCGCCGTGCCGGTCCTGCGGTCGGGCTACCCCTCGAAGCGACTCGTGGCGTCGCGATCGCGGTCGTATCGCCTCGTGAGCGGGAACGGCGGCAACCAGGATTCGCGGCGGATGATCCAGCTTTCATAGGTCGGCATCAGCTGGTCCGGGGCATCCAGCGATCCCAGGTTCACCTCGATCTCGTCTGCGCTGCGCCCGAAAACGGATGAGCCGCAGCGGGGGCAGAAAAACCGCCCGGCGTAGTCGCGTGTCTCGCCGTCGATCGTCACCGCATCCTGAGGGAAGATCGCGGAGGCGTGGAACAGGGCCCCATGATGCTTGCGGCAGTCGAGGCAGTGGCAAAGGCCGACCCGGTAGGGGCGTCCCGACGCCACGATGCGGACGCTGCCGCACAAACAGCCGCCCGTGAATCGCTCCATGCCGCGTCTCCTCAAAATCGCGCCGTCGGAATGCTTACAACGAACCCCGGCGAGCGGCCATCAAGGATGCGCGACGGCCCGGCCGCCGGTCTCAGACGTTCGGTCCGGCCAGCGCCGCCAGCCTGTCCCGCACCCCTTGCAGGATCTCGTCCGACAGCGCCGGGTCGGACACGGCGCGGGCCAGGGCCACGGCGCCGGCCAGGGCGCTGATGGTCAGCAGCGCGTCGGCGCGGGTGGCGGCCGGGTTCTTCGCCCGCAGCAGGGCCAGGAAGGTCTCGGCGCTGGCCTCGACGTGCCGGGTGAAGGCCTCGCGAGGCCGGTCCTGCAGCCGCCCGGCCTCGCTGGCCAGGGCGGCCACGGCGCAGCCCTGGCCCGGCGCGTCGCGATGCGCCGGGCTCAGATACTCGGCGACGATCTCGGCATAGCCGGCACCCGCCTCCCGCGCGGCGGCGACGGTCGCCCGGCTCTGCTCCAGCGCTTCCTCCAGCGCCTCGGCCACCAGTTCGTCGCGCGAGCCGAAATGGCGGTAGAAGCCGCCATGGGTCAGCCCGGCCTCCTGCATCAGATCGGCGACGCCGAGGCCGCCGACCCCCGCCTCGCGGAAGCGGCCGGCGGCGATGCGCACGATGCGGTCATGGCTGGCCGCCTTGTCCCGCCGTGAATGGCCCATCGCAAAATCCTCCTCGGGCGGTCATTGACAATCAGGATGATGGTTATCATCTTCGCAATCGAGATGACAAACATCATCCAGAATATGGGCTCGACCGGCCGTCGCCGCCAGCCCGGATCGCAGGAGACCGAGATGAGGTTGCAGGACAAGGTTGCGCTGATCACCGGCGGCAATGCCGGCATCGGCCTGGCGACGGCCCGCCTGTTCGTGGCCGAGGGCGCCAAGGTGGTGATCACCGGCCGCAACCGCGAGACGCTGGACGCCGCGGCGCGCGAGCTGGGCGATGCCGTGCTGGCGCTGCAGGCCGACACCGCCGATGCCGCGGCGATGGAGCGGGCGGCGGCCCAGGCGGTGGAGCGCTTCGGCCGGCTCGACATCGTTTTCGCCAATGCCGGCATCGGCGGCACCACGCCGCTCGGCCAGACCTCGTTCGAGGCGTTCGAGCAGATCATCCGGGTCAACCTGACCGGCGTGTTCTTCGCGGTGCAGGCGGCGCTGCCGCATCTCAAGGACGGCGCCTCGATCATCCTGACCAGCTCGGTGCACAGCGCGCTCGGCGCGGCCGGCTGGTCGGCCTATGCCGCCAGCAAGGGCGGCGTGCGGTCGATGGGCAAGGTGCTGGCGTCGGAGCTGGCGCCGCGCGGCATCCGGGTGAACGTGGTCTCGCCGGGCGCGACCGACACCGAGATCTGGTCCGCCCTGGCGCCGACGCCGGAGGCCCGCGCGGCGCTGGACCAGCGCCTCAGCCGTGGCATCCCGCTCGGCCGCATGGGCAGGCCGGAGGAGGTGGCGAAGACCGTGCTGTTCCTGGCCTCGGACGAGTCCAGCTACGTCCAGGGCGTCGACCTCTTCGTCGACGGCGGCGCCACCGGCTCGCCCTCGGGGGCGCCGATCTATCGCGGCTGACCTACCCCGCCACCCCCGCCACCCCCGCCACCCCCGCCACCCCCGCCACCAGCGCATCCAGCAGGGCCCGCAGCCGGGCCAGGCGGCGCAGGTCGCGATGGAAGCCGATCCAGACGTCGCGGCCCGGCGGCGCCTCGCCCAGCTCGATCCGCCGCAGCCCCGGCTCGGCATCGCCCAGCGGCCGGGGCAGCACGGCGAAGCCGGCCCCGGCGGCGCAGGCCCGCGCCTGGGCCTCGCGGCTGTTGCTGCGGAAGGCGATCCGCGCCTGGGGCAGCATCCGCCTCAGCCAGCCGACATCCGGCATCGTCTCGAAGGCGGTGTCCATGGTGACCAGGGCGCAGCCCGCGCCGTCACCCGCCACCGGCGGCGTCGTGCCGGAAGCGGCGTAGAGCGCGTAGGGCACATGGGTCAGCCGGCGCTGCACCACCTCCGGCTCGTCGAAGGGCCGGATGCGCACCACCAGGTCGGCCTCGCGCCGGGCCAGGCTGAACAGCCGGGCATCGGTCACCAGCTCGACCACGATTCCGGGATGGGCGCGGGTGAAGCCGGCGAGAATGGGCGCCAGCACCCGGGCGCCGAACCAGTCGGAGGCGGAGATTCGCAGCATCCCCTCCAGCGCGCCGCCCCGGCCGGCCAGCGCGCGCTCGAAGGCGATCGCCTCCTCCTCGACCCGCTCGGCATGGGCCAGCACCGCCGCGCCCTCCGCGGTCAGCACGAAGCCGTCGCTTGTGCGCTGGAACAGGGCCTGGCCGACCGCCTGCTCCAGCGCTCGCAGCCGCCGGCCCATGGTCGGCTGGGTCTGGCCCAGCGCCCGGGCCGCGGCGCCCAGCGTGCCGGCCCGCGCGATCGCCAGGAACACCCGCAAATCGCTCCACTCCATGCGGCGATCATACAGAACTGCATGGATCTCGAACATTCTCGTTCATTCCCGAACGATCCGGCATGGCCCATCTCTCGGTCCGTCACTGAAAGGACCAAGCCATGACCGATCTCCCCACGATGCGCGCTTTGGTGCTCGACCGGCCGGACGGGAAGCTGCGCCTGGCCGAGCTGGCGCGGCCGGTGCCGGCCGAGGGCCAGGTGCTGGTGCGGATCGCCGCCAGCGGCGTCAACCCGCTCGACCTCAAGATCCGCGCCGGCGCCGCGGCCCATGCCAGGCACTCGCTGCCGGCGGTGCTCGGCATCGACCTGGCCGGCACCGTCGCGGCGGTCGGGCCGGGCGTCACCGGCTTCCGTCCCGGCGACGAGGTCTACGGCATGGCGGGCGGCGTCGGCGGCCACCAGGGCTCGCTGGCCGAATACGCGGCGGTCGACGCGGCGCTGCTGGCGCCGAAGCCGGCCAATCTCTCGATGCGCGAGGCCGCGGCGCTGCCGCTGGTCACGATCACCGCCTGGGAAGGGCTGGTCGACCGCGCCGGGGTACGGGACGGGCAGTCCGTCCTGGTCCAGGGCGGCGCCGGCGGCGTCGGCCATGTCGCGGTGCAGCTGGCCCGCGCCTTCGGCGCCCGGGTCTTCGCCACCGCCTCGGCCGGAAAGCTGGAGCTGGTGCGGCGCCTCGGCGCCACGCCGATCGATCGCGTGGAATCGGTCGAGGCCATTGTCGCCGCCCACACCGGCGGCCGCGGCTTCGACCTGGTCTACGACACGGTCGGCGGGCCGGTGCTCGACGCCTCCTTCCAGGCGGTGCGCCGTTTCGGCCACGTCGTCAGTGCCCTCGGCTGGGGCAGCCACCTGCTGGCGCCGCTGTCCTTCCGCGCCGCCACCTATTCCGGAATCTTCACCCTGCTGCCGCTCCTGACCGGCGAGGGCCGCGAGCACCATGGCGAGATCCTGCGCCGGGCGACGGCGCTGGCCGAGGCCGGGCAGCTGGCCCCGATCCTCGACCCGCGCCGCTTCACCCTCGACACGGCCGAGGCCGCGCATCAGGCGGTGGCGGCCGGGCCGGCCGGCAAGGTCGTGGTCGAGATCGGGTGACCGCCCTCACCCCGGCAGGAACGCCACCATGTTCGGGCTGCCGATCGGCAGATAGCGGCCGGTGAAGGCCAGCCGGCCGGATTCGGCGTCGACCCGGAACAGGGTGACGTTGTCGCTGCGCCGGTTGCAGGCGAACAGGAACTGCCCGGTCGGGTCCAGCGCCACATGGTTCGGGTAGTCGCCGCGGGCCCATTCCGCGTCCAGCCAGCGCAGCGTGCCGGCGGGCTCGACGGCGAAGATGGCGATGCTGTTGTGCAGCCGGTTGCCGGAATAGACGAAGCGGCCGTCGCGGCTGACCGCCAGCGCCGAGGCGAAGCTGGAGCCGGCGAAGCCCGGCGGCAGCGACCCCTGCTGCTGCAGCAGGGTGGCGCGGCCGGTCGCCGGGTCCCAGCCATGGGCGGCCAGCTGCGACGCCTCCTCATAGGTGGTGTAGAGGACGCGGCCGTTCGGGTGGAAGGCGAGGTGCCGCGGCCCGGAGCCGGCCGAGGCGGCCGGGATGAACGGCGGGTCGGCCGGGCGCAGCGCCCCCGCAGCCTCATCGAGGGTCCAGACATAGACCCGGTCCTGGCCCAGATCGGTGCTCAGCACGAAGCGGCCCGCGGTCTCGATGATATGGGCGTGCGAGCCGTCATGGCCGCTGATGGCGAAGCTGCCGGGCGGCCCGGCCTCGGCCCGGTCGGCGCCGACCGGCCCGACCGGCGCCTGGATATCGGTGGCGGCGCCCAGCGACCCGTCGGCCGCGATCGGCAGCACGGCGAGCTGGCCGCCGCCGTAATTCGCCACCAGCAGGTGCCGCCCGCCGGGATGGACGCTGCAATGCGCCGGCCCGGCGCCGCCGGAGCCGACGGTGTTCAGCGCCGTCAGCGCGCCGCTGTCGCGGTCGACCCGGTAGGCGGTGACGGCGCCCTGGGCCGCGCCCTCGAAGCGGTCGATCTCGTTGACGGCGTAGGCGTGCCGCCCGTCCGGGGCGAAGGCCAGCCAGGCGGGGTTCGGCCCGGCGACGCTCTGCAGCGCCTCCAGCCGGCCGGTCTCCGCATCCAGCCGCGCCAGGGTGATGCCCTCGCCATTGCCGGATGCGCCCGTGTAGCTGCAGACATGGAACAGCATCGCCTCGCCCATCCTGTTGCCGGTGCTTGAGAACCCGATAGCATCCGCGTCGCGCATTGTCAGCGCCGCCGCGCGCGGCTATCACCCGCCATCCTCTGTCCTTGCCGGGAACCCTCCGATGGCCGACACCCCGCCCGACCGCCTGTCGAACAACCCGAACAGCCCGCATTTCGACGAGGCCGCGCTGCGCCGCGGCGTCGGCATCCGCTTCAACGGCGCCGAGCGCACCAATGTCGAGGAGTACTGCGTCAGCGAGGGCTGGGTCCGCCTGTCGATGGGCAAGGCGCTGGACCGCCGCGGCAACCCGCTGACGATGAAGATGACCGGCACGGTCGAGCCGTATTTCCGGGACGACACGCCCGAGGCCTGATCCGGCCCGGCAGGAACACGGGCCGCCCGTCCGGCATTGTATCCTGGGGGTTCGTGATCCCGGGAGCTGCCGGATGGATCGACCGATGCCTTCGCCGCGGATGGTGCTGTTCGCCGTCCTCGGCACCGTGGTCTATCTCGGGCCGGCCGTGCTCGGCTGGGGCGGGTTCGGCGCCTTCTTCGCCCATCCGGCCCGCATCGCCCTGGTGGCCGTCACCGTCGTGCTGACGGTCGCGAGCCTGTTCAGCGGCGGCAATATCAGCCCCGGCGAGCGCGAGGACCGCGGCAACCGCTGGGTGCTGGCGGTCTTCACCGTGCTCGGGCTGCTCGGCGCCTATGTCCCGGCCTGGACCGACCGGACGGAGCTCTGGACCCTGGATGGCGACACCATGCGCTGGATCGGGGTCGTGATCTTCGCGCTCGGCGGCGTGCTGCGACTGTGGCCTGTCTTCGTGCTCGGCCGGCTGTTCAGCGGACTGGTGGCGATCCAGCCCGGGCACCGGCTGGTCACCGACGGCATCTACGGCGTGATCCGCAACCCGAGCTATCTCGGGCTGATGATCGGCGCCCTGGGCTGGGCGCTGGCCTTCCGCTCCGCCATCGGGGTGGTGCTGGCGCTGCTCAACCTGCTGCCGCTCGTCGCCCGCATCCGGGCCGAGGAGCGGCTGCTGGCCGACCAGTTCGGCGCCGAATACGAGGCCTATCGCGGCCGGACCTGGCGGCTGGTGCCGGGGGTGTGCTGAGGGGTGGTCCCGGCCTCGACGAAATGCCCTCACCCGAAGCCGCTTCGTGTCTCCGACCACAAAGGCCAGAGCCGCGGTCAGACTTGGCCGGTCGGCTTTGCCGCCAGACGCCTTGTCCCGGCACACCCCGGGCGCAACCGATCTTGGCAAGAGTGTGGAGCTGCAATGCTGGGTCCTGGTCGGCCGTCAAAACCCGCGCGTAGCCGATCTACGCTATCCCGCACCGGCCTTTGTCCGAAAACCCGTCCGGCAAACTATTTGTCCGGAAAGCCATCGTCAATGTGGGTTGGCGGACAGGCTGCAGGCGGCCGTCAAACGGCCGTTGAGCGGACCGGTCGCTAACGCTCTCACCATGCTGCACCTCTCTTTCGGTCCGCTTCCGGCTCCAAGCCGGCCAACCGAGCCCTACTCGGCGGCTATTGCTGCTCGCAGTTCCGGTTTATCCGTCGAAGCCTCATGGATCTCATCCGCGGTCGGCTTGATCCGGAACCACGCGGCGTAGAGCGCGGGAAGGAAGAGCAGGATCAACACCGTGCCGACCGCCGTGCCGCCGATCAGCGTAAAGGCCATCGATCCCCAGAAGACGGAGTGCGTGAGCGGGATGAAGGCCAGTACGGCGGCAAGTGCGGTCAGGATCACGGGCCGCGTGCGTTGCACCGTGGCCTCGATGACGGCGTGATAATCGTCGAGGCCGGCCGCACGGTTCTCCTTGATCTGCTCGGTCAGGATCAGCGTGTTGCGCATCAGGATGCCGGCCAGCCCTATCAGGCCCAGAATGGCGTTGAATCCGAAGGGTTGGTTGAAGGTGAGCAGCGCCGGCACGACGCCGACAAGGCCAAGCGGCGCCGTCAGCATGACCATGGCCATCGTCGAGAAGGATCGCACTTGCAGCATGATGATGATCAGCGTGGCGGCGATCATGGCCGGGAAGACCTTGCCCAACGCGGCGTTGGCCTTACCTGCCTCCTCGATCGACCCGCCCATTTCGATGCGATAGCCGGCGGGAAGGGATGCGATCAGCGGCTGAAGGGCCGTCATGACCTGCTTGGAGACCTCCGGAGGCTGGGTCGCCTCGTCGATGTCCGAGCGGATCGTGATGACAGGCGTGCGATCGCGGCGCTTCAGGATCGGCTCTTCCAGACGGGTTTCCGAATGGCCGATCTGATCGAGCGGGATCGGGCGGCCGTCCCGGCTCATCAGAGAGAAATCCGCCAGACGCGTCGGATCCAGCCGCTCGCCGCCGGCGCTGCGTGCCACGACGGGAACGTTGCGGATGTCCTCGCGGACCTGGGTGACCGGAATGCCGGTGAGGAGGAACTGGAGCTGCTGTCCCACCTCCGCCGGGGAAAGGCCGATGAGGTTCAGCCGGTCCTGATCCGGGACGAAGCGAAGCACGGGCGTTCGGTTGCCCCAGTCGCGGTTGGCCTGCCGCACGTCCGGGACGCCGCGCATGATGTCGAGGGCCTTTTCGGAAATGCTGTAGAGTTGCGCGGGATCAGGCCCCATGACGCGGAACTCGACCGGGAACGGCGTGTAGGGGCCGAATACGAGCTGCGTGACGCGGACATCGGCCTCGGGTGCGAGCCCCTGTGTCACCGCCTCCCGGAGCCGATGCTTCAACGCCTCACGCGCCTGGGCGTCCGGGGTCAGCACAACGATCTTGGCGAAGGCGGGATCAGGCAGTTCCGGCGCCATCGCGAAGAAGAAGCGCGGCGCGCCCTGACCGACATAGCTCGTGACGATTTTCGCCTCGGGCTGGCTTTCCAGCCAGTGTTCGAGCTTCTCGACCGTGGCGGTCGTCGTCTCGATGCTGGTGCCTTCCGGCAGGCGAACCTCCACCAGCACCTCGGGGCGGTCGGATGTCGGGAAGAACTGCTGCTTGACGGCGCCCATGCCGATAACGGACAGCGCGAAGGCGATGGCGACGATACCGGAAGTCATGAACTTGTGGCGCACGGCAAAGGCGATGAGCCGCCGCAGGCGCCGGTAGTTCGGCGTGTCGTAGATCGCGTGGGTGCCGCCTTCGATCGGTTTGATCGCGGGCAGCATCTTGACGCCGAGATAGGGCGTGAAGACCACCGCGACGATCCAGGAGACGATGAGCGCGAATCCCACGACCCAGAAGATGTTGCCGGCATATTCGCCGGCCGTCGAGCGCGCGAAGCCCACCGGCAGGAAGCCGGCGATCGTCACGAGCGTTCCAGAGAGCATCGGCGCCGCGGTGTGGCTCCACGCATAAGCCGCCGCCTTGATGCGGTTCATGCCCTCTTCCATCTTCACCACCATCACCTCGATGGCGATGATGGCGTCGTCCACGAGAAGGCCGAGCGCCAGGATGAGGGCGCCGAGCGTGATGCGGTCGAAGAACCGGCCTGTCTCCAGCATGATGAGGAACACGACGGCGAGCGTCAGGGGGACAGCCGCCGCCACCACGATGCCCACGCGCCAGCCCAGGCTGAGCAGGCTCACCAGCAGCACGACGCCGAGCGCCATCGCGAACTTCATCATGAATTCATCGACCGCCGAGGTGATGTTGACGGCCTGGTCGGTCACCTTCTCGAGCGTCATCCCGAGCGGCAGCGTCTGCGCGATGGCCGCCGTCCTGTCCTCCAGCGCCTTGCCGAGCGCAAGGCCATCCCAGCCCTCCTGCATGACCGCGGCGAGCATGATAGTGGGCTCACCCTGACGTCGGATGAGGTATGTGGGAGGGTCTTCATAGCCGCGGCGGACCTCGGCGATGTCGGAGAGCTTCAGCGTCCGCCCCGCAGCGACGATCGGCGTGTCGGCGATCGCCTGAACGCTGTCGTAAGCGCCGTCGACCCGGATGAAGACCCGCGGCCCCCGGGTGTCGATCGAGCCTGCCGGAGTGACGGTGTTCTGCCGCTGCAAGGCGGCGACGATGTCCTGTGCCGACACGCCGAGGGTTGCCAGCTTGGCGTAGGAGAACTCGACGAAGATCTGTTCGGGACGTTCACCGAGAATGTTGATCTTCTTGACACCGGGCACGTGCAGGAGGTCCTGGCGGATCACCTCGGCCTGCCGAACCAGTTCACGCATCGGCATGCCCTTGGCCTGGAGGGCATAGAGGGCGAAGCTCACATCGGAATATTCGTCGTTGACGAAGGGGCCATAGACGCCGGACGGCAGGTTGCGGACTTCATCCGCGAGCTTCTTGCGGGCCTGATAGAACTCCTCCTGCACGGCGGATGGCGGTGTGCTGTCCTTCAGCGTGACCGTCATATACGCGTAGCCCGGCCGCGTGGTCGTCTCGACCCGATCGTACCAGGTCAGTTCCTGAAGCCGCTTCTCCAACGGCTCGGCGACGAGATCCTGCATCTCGCGCGCCGTCGCGCCCGGCCATGCCGTCGTGACCGTCAGGGTCTTGATGGTGAAGTTCGGGTCCTCCGCCCGTCCGAGCATGACGAAGGCGTAGGCGCCGGCGGCCACCAGCAGGAGGATGAAGAACAGGGTGACGGCGCGCTCGCGAACGGCGATCGCGGAAAGATTGAGGCTCATCAGTCGCTCCTGTTTTCAGAAGCAGTCCGGACGCGAGCGCCCTCCCGCAGAAGATGAGCGCCGAGCGAAACAACCGGATCCCCAGACCTCACTCCGGAGATCACAGCGGTTTCGCTGGTCACACGCACCAGCCTGACGGGCCGAAAACCCACGGTCGAGGTAGCGCTGTCGAGCACCCAGACGCCGGTTCTCCGGCCGTTGTCCAGCACAGCTCCGAGCGGCACTTCCACCTCCGGTTGGCTGGCCTGGGTCACCAGCCGAATGGTCACCGTCGCGCCAAGAGGCGCGTCCGCGGCCTCACCGTCGAGCACATAGCGGGCTTCATAGGTGCGGGTCTGGGCATCCGCGGAATCCGATAGCTGACGGAGATGTGCCGTGTAGCGACGTCCATCGCTCCCATACACGCTGGCCTCGGCCACCGAACCGATCGCCGGCCGGATCGTTTCGGGAAGGGCAACCACCGCTTCGCGGGGCCCTACCTGGGCAAGCCGAACCACGGTCTGGCCGGCGGACACGACCTGTCCCGGCTCGCCAAGCGTTTCGACCACCGTGCCGTCCACGTCCGCCACCAGAATGGAATAGGTCGCCTCGTTCTCCGCGACCCGTGCCTCGGCTTCGGCGGCGGCGAGTTGCGCCGTGGCCGTATCCAACACGGCCTTCGCCCGCTCGTAGCGCTGTCGGGAGGACCATCCGTTGCTCACCAACTCGGCGTATCGCCGCTCATCCGCCTCTGCTTGAACGACAGATGCACGCGCCGCGGCAACTGCGTTGCGCTTCGCCGTGAGCGCAAGGCGAAGGTCGGTTTCGTCGATCCGCATCAGCGGCTGACCGGCTTTGACCTGCTGACCGACATTCACAAGCCGTTCCACGATCTTGCCGGGAACGCGGAAACCGAGATTGCTCTGCACCCTCGCCCCGATGATGCCGGTGAAGCCGCGCTCGGAACCGGTCACCCGCGCGGCCGTCGTCAGTCTGACGATCGGAGGTTCCAGTCTCGGGTCGCTCACCGCCGCGGCTTCCTGCACGGGAAGGGAAAGCGTGACGAATGCGGCCGCCCCCGACACTGCGGTCAGGACGCCTGCCAGCACCACAGCGGGTTTCTTTTTCATGGCCGTCGCCTCGCCAAATTAGATTGTGCTCGACATCTATATCCGTTATAGAGTTCGAACGCAATCTAATTTTGGAGATAGGCGATGCGCGTGAGTCGCATTCAGGCTGAGGAAAACCGGCAGACGGTGATCAACGTGGCGAGCCGCCTCTTTCGGGAACACGGCTTTGACGGCATCGGCCTGAAGGACCTGATGAAGAGCGCCGGGCTGACCCAGGGCGCGTTTTATAAGCAGTTCGCGTCGAAGGACGACTTGGCTGCGCAGGCGTCCAGGCGGGCTTTGGAGCACGCCTTTCACCGATGGTCAGCCGCTGCCGAGGCCAATCCGCAGGACCCGCTTGGCGCGGTGGTCGCGTTCTACCTCAGTATGGATCACCGCGAAGAGAAGATGGACGGCTGCCCCGTCGTTGCGCTCGGCTCGGATGCTGCCAGGCAGGGCGCTGACGTGAAGGCGTCATTCGAAGCCGGGATCAAGGAATACCTCGAGCTGCTCGGTCGCTGGGTTGGCGATGGCGATGAGCCCAGTGGCGAGGCTATGGCCATTCTCTCGACCATGGTCGGTGCGGTGGTCCTCTCGCGCGCCGTCAACGATGAGCGGCTGTCGAAACGGTTCCTGCAAGCGGCCGCCGAGAGCGTGCTGACGGGGCCGTCTGCGGGCGATGCCCAACAAGGACCGCGCCAATGACGATGGATCCTCCGACCGGGGTGCGGAGCGCGACTGTTTCAATCGCCGAGTTGGCGGGCTGGTCCGGGCTTGAGCTCGTTGCGAGGCTGGCGGACGGTAGCATCCGCCGCCCACCGATGGCGGAGACGCTGCCTTTCACCTTGCTTCCTCCGGAGGAAGGCAAGGTCGGGCTCCTGGCCACGCCTGAACTGCGCTTCTGCAACCTGACGAATTCAGTTCACGGCGGCTGGATCATGACGATGCTCGACACCGTCATGGCGCTTGCTGCCCAGACGACGCTTTCGCCCGGCGAGACCTGTCCATCCCATGAAACCACCGCCAAGTTTGTCCGCCCGATCTTCGTCGACTCCGGCGAAATGCGTGTGCTTGGACATGTGGTCTCGCGCGGCCGGACCGTCATCACGCTGGAGGGCAGGGTCGAGGACGCTCAGGGCAGACTCTACGCACATGGGACGTCGACCTGCCTGATCGTCGACAGGAAACCGTGATGTCCGCGTTTTCGATTGCCAATCCGGCGCCTGCCCAGCGCCGCCTGACGGGCGGAACCCTGTTCCTGCTTGCCGGCCTAGCTGCGCTCGGCGCGCTCGCCACCAACATCATCCTTCCTGCCTTTCCGCGGATGGCCGCAGAGCTTGCGATTTCATCAGCTGAACTCGGTCTCCTGTTGAGCAGCTTCTTCGTTGCGTTCGCCCTCGGGCAGCTTGTGGTCGGTCCGTTCTCCGATCGCTTCGGCCGCAAGCCGATAGTTCTGGGAGGCCTTGCCGTCTTCGCCGCCGGCAGCGTGGTTTGCGCAATGGCCGATACATTGCCCGTGTTGGTTCTGGGCCGGGTCATTCAGGCTGTGGGAGCTTGCGCGGCCTCTGTCCTGTCGCGCGCCATTGTGCGTGATCTTTTTGAGGGCGAGGCGCTCGGGCGGGCTTTGGCGCTGACCATGATTGCCGGGGCGGCGGCTCCCGGTTTTTCGCCTCTGCTCGGCAGTATCCTTGCCGGCCTGGCCGGCTGGCGGATGACCTTCGTGGTCGTTGCGGCATTCGGCGTGGCGCTCGCTTGCCACTACCTGGGCCGCATTGGCGAAACGCACCCGGCGGACCGCCGAACGCCCCTGGCACCTTCGGCCGTGGCGCGCGCCTATGGGCACCTCGCCACTGATCCGCGCTTCTTACTGCCCGCGCTTGCGGTAAGCCTCGTCATCGGCGGGCTCTACAGTCTCTTCGCGGCCGCCCCCGGCGTGCTGATGACCGAGCTGGGCCTGACCGCCATCCAGCTCGGATTGTCGTTTGCGGCGACGGTTCTGATCGTCTTCCTGTCAGGATTTCTCGCGCCGCGCCTCGCTCATCGCTCAGGTCCGCGTGCCGTCAGCATGATCGGCCTCTTGATCGCGCTCGCTGGCGGCGTCGCCATGTTCGCGTTCGCGGCCGTGCCGACCTTCATGACCTACACCATGGCTATCGGGCTGTATCTGTTTGGCATGGGTTTAATCAATCCGCTCGCCACTGCGATCGCGCTCCATCCCTTTGGACGCCAGGCCGGGCTGGCATCCGCGCTGCTCGGGTTCATGCAGATGGGCTGCGCCGCGATCGGAGCGTCCTTTGCCAGTACACTGCCTTTTCCGCCGTCGGTTTCCCTTGCCGTCGTCCTGACCGCGGGTTCGGCGTTTGCCCTGCTGGCCTTTCTTCCGGTCGCGTTGCGCCAACCGCGAGCGGAGCTGAGCGAATCTCGCGACGTACCGGAATCGACAGGAGGATAGATGCGACGGGTTGTTGTCACGGGTCTGGGCGCGGTCACGCCGCTGGCTGCGGGTGTCGAGGCGTCATGGTCGCGTCTGTTGGCCGGTCGCTCGGGCATTCGCAGACTTCCCGCCGATGTGGTGGGAGACTTGCCGGCGAAGGTCGGTGGCGTGGTGCCTTCGCGGCAAGACGATCCGGAAGCCGGTTTCGATCCGGACGCCGTTCTGGCGCCGAAAGATCAGCGCAAGGTAGACCGGTTCATTCTCTTCGCTCTGGCGGCGGCGGAAGAGGCGCTCGCGCAGGCGAACTGGAAGCCTGGCTCGGAAGCCGAGCGCCTGCGCACGGCCACGATCATCGCTTCAGGCATCGGCGGTTTCCCGGCCATCACCGAGGCCGTGCGCACGGTGGACTCGCGGGGTGTGCGCCGCCTGTCGCCGTTCACGATACCGTCCTTTCTGGTGAACCTTGCGGCGGGTCATGTCTCGATCCGCCATGGCTTCAAAGGCCCGCTCGGCGCGCCGGTGACAGCATGCGCGGCCGGAATCCAGGCGATCGGCGATGCGGCGCGTCTTATCCGTGCCGGTGAGGCCGACATTGCCGTGTGCGGTGGCGCGGAAGCCTGCATGAACATCGTCAGCCTTGGCGGCTTTGCTGCCGCGCGCTCTCTTTCCACCGGCTTCAATGACAGGCCGGCCGAGGCCTCGCGCCCCTTCGACACGGCGCGGGACGGATTCGTCATGGGCGAAGGCGCCGGCATCCTGGTCATCGAGGAGTTGGGTCATGCGGCGACGCGCGGCGCAAAGCCGCTCGCCGAACTCGTCGGCTACGGGACGACGTCGGATGCTCATCACGTCACCTCCGGTCCCGAGGACGGCAACGGTGCACGCCGTGCCATGGAGATCGCGATTGTCCAGGCCGGGATTCCGCCACGCGAGGTCCGCCATCTCAATGCACATGCGACCGCCACACCCGTCGGCGATCTCGGCGAGATCGAGGCGGTCAAACGGCTCTTTGGCGCCGATTCCGGCATCGCTGTCAGCGCCACGAAATCGGCGACCGGACATCTGTTGGGCGCCGCCGGCGGGCTTGGCGCGATCTTCACGATCCTGGCGCTCAAGGGTCAGGTGGCGCCGCCGACGCTCAATCTGGCCGCTCCCGACCCGGCCGGCGACGGGATTGACTTCGTCGCAAACGAAGCCCGGCCAATGGCGATGGAGTACGCGATCGCCAACGGCTTCGGCTTCGGAGGTGTCAATGCCAGCGCACTGTTCCGACGCTGGCCGGCGGGATCGCCGGAGGATTCCCGTGGCTGGCCTCGCCTCTGACCGCTCCCGTTTCCCTATCCGCCCAATCCTGTGGCCGACGAGCGAACGCCACAGGTTGAACCGCAATCCAGCACAAAGAAAGACGTGGTTTCCATGAGCAAGAGCAATTCTGGCGTCGCCCTGGTGACAGGGGCATCCTCTGGCATCGGCCATGCGACGGCCAAGGCCTTGCAGAACGCGGGTTATCGCGTGTTCGGAACCAGCCGCCGCGCTGCCCCCGCACGATCCGATGGCGTCACCATGCTGACCTGCGACGTGACCGATGATGCTTCTGTGGCGAAGCTGGTCGAACGCGTTCTGGCCGAGGCCGGTCGCATCGACCTGCTCGTCAACAATGCCGGCATCGGCCTGCTCGGCGGCGCTGAGGAATCCTCGATCGCCCAGACTCAGGCGCTGTTCGACGTGAACGTCTTTGGCGTTCTCCGCGTGACCAGCGCGGTGTTGCCGGCAATGCGCCGTCAAAGGATGGGCAGGATTGTCAATCTGAGTTCGGTGCTGGGCTTGATTCCGGCTCCCTATTCCGCGCTCTACGCGTCGACCAAGCATGCCATTGAAGGCTATTCTGAATCGCTCGATCATGAGTTGCGCACATTTGGAATTCGGGTTGTTCTGGTCGAACCCGCCTATACCCGGACGGCGTTTGACGAAAATCTCGTAAAACCGGACCGGTCGCTTGACATCTATGACGCTGCGCGCGCTGGCATGAATGGGATCCTGCGGAAAGCGATTGAAACAGGCGATGCCCCCGAAGTCGTAGCCAGGACGGTTCTCGAAGCGGCGACCGCTTCCGCTCCGAGGAGGCGCTATGCGGCGGGAAAAATGGCGCGCCAGGTCAGTTTCCTGCGCCGCTTCGTCCCGGAGTCCGCATTCGACAAGAGCTTGCGAAAGCAGAACGGGCTGCCGGTCTGACGTCGATATCAACGACAGAGACCAAGCCGTCGCTGCCGCTATGATGCATCGAGCGCACCATGTTCACCCTGGATTGGCTGCGCGATCCGGCGCTGCGTTGGCGGGCCAATGCTGGACTCAACAAGGGCGAGGCGCGCATCGCCTTCGCGCGGGCCATCTTCTTCAACCGGCTCGGGGAGATGCGCGACCGCAGCTTCGGGAACCAAGCCTACCACGCCTCGGGACTGAACCTGCTCGTGTCGGCGATCATACTGTGATCTGCAGGTCGCGCTTCGGGATCTTGGCCGGCGCGGAACCGACGTGATGCCGGACTTCGCTCGCCACGTGGCGCCGCTCGGCTGGAAGCACATCGGCCTCACCGGCGACTATGTCTGGGGCGCCGGCCCCGTGCCGGCTGATAGCCTGCGGCCGCTCCGCCGGCCGGTGTCTTTGCTTGCGGCCTCGTAACTCGTCCGTTCTCACGAACCGGACAGTCTGATCACTTTCGTGTCGTGGCTCCTTTGTCGTCATTCCCGCGAAAGCGGACTCTCCCTCCGGTCAAAGCGTTGCGAGATCCCTGCTTTCGAATGCGGGGGTGACGGGTTGGGGGATTCTGAATAGGTCTCGCAAGCGGGAGAGGTAACAACAACTCACCGCTGCAGAAACCACCCGCCTCAGGCAGCCGCCTTCGCCGCGCCGGCGATCAGGCGGCCCAGCCGGCCGATGCCCTCGTCGATCGCCGCGGCGTCGGCCAGGGAGAAGGACAGGCGCAGCGTGTTGCCGTGGCTGCCGTCGGCGTGGAAGGCGCGGCCGGGGACGAAGGCGACGCCCTGGTCGACCGCCCGGGCCAGCAGCTCGGCGCCGTCCAGCCCCTCGGGCAGGGCCACCCAGATGAACATGCCGCCCTCCGGCCGGGTCCAGCTCACCCCCGCCGGCATGTGCCGCTGCAGCGCCGCCAGCATGCGGTCGCGCCGGTCGCGATAGGCGGCGCGGATCTTCGCCACCTGGGCCGGATAGGCGTGCTCGGCGGCGTGGTGCATCACCATCTGGTTGATCGTCGGGGTGTGCAGATCGGCCGCCTGCTTGGTCAGCACCAGCTTCTGCACCACGCCGCGGGCGGCGCAGATCCAGCCGATGCGCAGCCCCGGCGCCAGGGTTTTCGAGAAGCTGCCGCAATGGATCACGCGGCTGCGGTCGATGTCGCCCTTGGCCGCCACGTCCAGCGCCAGCAGCGGCGGCACGTCCGCGCCGTCATAGCGCAGCGCCTGGTAGGCCGAATCCTCGACCAGCGGGATGTCCAGCTCGTCGGCCAGGGCCAAGGCGCGCTCGCGGGCGGCAAGGCTCAGCGTCTCGCCCGAAGGATTGGCGAAGTCCGGCGTCAGATAGGCCAGCCGCACCCGGCTGCCGGCCGCCCTGGCCGCCGCGCGGTAGGCCTCCGGCGTGGCGTTGCCGTGCTCCGGCTCCAGCCGGTCGTAGCGCGGCTCGTATGCGTTGAAGGCCTGCAGCGCCCCGAGATAGGTCGGCCAGCCCACCAGCGCGGTGTCGCCGGGCGACAGGAACAGCTTGCCGAGATAGTCCAGCCCCTGCTGCGAGCCCGAGGCGATGACGATGTTGTCGGCGCCGCAGGGCACGCCGATCGAGCCCATGTGCCGGGCGATCCACTGCCGCAGCGGGGCATAGCCCTCGCTGACCGAATACTGCAGCGCGGTGTCGCCGGCGGCCAGCGCGGCCTCGTAGCCGGCACGGATGGTCTCGGCCGGGAACAGCGCCGGGTCGGGGATGCCGCCGGCGAAGGAGATCACGCCCGGCCGGTCCAGCAGCTTCAGCAGCTCGCGGATCTCGGAGGCGCGCATCCGGGCGGCGCGGCTGGCGTAATGGGTCTCGCCGATGGTCATGGTGTCTCTTCCTGAGCGTGGCGTCTGTCCTGGCGCCGTTCCCCAACCGAACCATAGCGGGCCGATTTATGTCAATGAGACTGCCCTATTTCATGCCAGAGTTGCGCAACATGCGGGGCAATTAGACATTTTGTTTCGAGCGGTGGCCGCCGTTCCTGTTGACGCTGCATAATGGGCCACGACACGAAAGTGATCAGATTGTCCGTATGGCGAGCCAGGTCCGGCCTCATATCGGTTCCGCGCTGGCCAATGTCCCCCAGCGCAGCCTGCAGATACCGGGTGTTCCACAGGATGACCGCCGAGACGGACAGATTTGGTCCCGGGGGCGCGGTAGGACTGGTTCTCAAAGCTTCGGTCGCGCCTCTCCGAGGCGGTTGAAGACGATGGCCCGCGCCGGGGCGTTGCGCGCCTCGTCCTTGTCGAGTCCGGCTTTGGCCCGTCGACGCAGCGCCGGATCGCGCAACCAATCCAGGGCGAAGATAGCCCGCTCGATGCGGCCGAGGGCTTCTGGTCCTTCAGCGGTGCGGACAGCGCTGTCCGGATCAGGTCCGTTTGACGGATCGCGACCGGAATGACCGATGACTCTCGGGCGACCTCAATGTGGGCCGCAGTAGGCAGCCGCTTTAGGACGGGAAGTCATCCTCTCCGGCAAAGCCGTCAGACATCCGAACCTCGCGCCGGAACGGACGTGTCCGGGCCAACCGGCCCTCACACTAGCATGACAGCTTTCGATATCGGTTCCAGCTGGATTGCCTTGCAACATTGCGCCACCTGATCCCAGAAGCCGGCGAGATCTGGGTCGCCATGCGCCCGTGCGGTATCGGCTCGCGCCTGCGTGTCGGTCAACGCCCACGCACCGCGACGCTGGACGAGCGTCACGGCAAGATCCCAGGGATCTTGCCCATCGGGAGGGAAGCAGGTCCTCGGCATGGTCCATGGTCCTCGCGGTGTGCGTCCGCCGTGCGGAGACTTAGCTATAGTCATTCGCCAAGACAAGAATTCACAAAATACAGAGCGCGGCTAGAGCGATCGTTCGAATAACGACGGCGACAGTCATGTGCCCCAACTGCTTCCATACATGCGGACGCCTATTAAGCCGACCAGGTGCAGCTCGCCGCGAACCACACGGTGGGGATTGAACGCGAGTTACAGCTGATTGCAGCCGTGGTAAGACCAGCGCAGCCTCGCGGATCCAACTCTCGATGGCGCGACGAGGATAACGGCTCGGGCGCACGAGACGCCCGAGCCGGCATAGGTTAGAGCATAAAGTCCGAGGCCTGCAGCGTGATTGCGCCGTCGAGGCGAATGTGGAAGTCCGAGGTGCCGTCGCCGTTGATGTCGCCGGCGATGGTGGTGACGCCGGGGCTGGTGACCGCATAGCGCAGCTGGCCGGCGACTCCAGTGTAGGCGGCGGTGCCGATGAAGCTGAAGGCCGTGTCGCCGTTCCCGGCATCGCCGTCGGCATCGATCATCCGAACCGAGATCACGTCCCCGCGTTGGAAGTCCTGGATCGTGTCGGCGGCCGAGATGGTGCTGTCGGAAACCGCTGTGTAGCTGAAGAAGTCCCTGCCGCTGCCGCCGTTCAGCGTGTCGGCGCCAGCTCCTCCCCGCAGGACGTCGTCACCGCCGCCGCCGTTGAGGATGTCATCCCCATCGAACCCGATGAGCGCGTTGCCCAGGGTGTTGCCGGTCATCACGTCGTCGTGGTTGCTGCCGTGTATGGTCTCGACGTCGTCGGCGATGGTGTCGCCCTCGGCCGTGCCGCCGGTGTTGACCCCGGTCTGCAGGTTGATCGACACGCCCACGGCACTCTCCCAGTAGCTGGCGATATCGTAGTCGGCACCGCCGGTCAGCTGGTCGGCACCGGCGCCGCCGCGCAGGATGTCGCCGCCGTCGCCGCCGGTCAGCCGGTCGTCGCCGGCCTCCCCCTGGAGGGTGTCCCAGCCGATGCCGCCGTCGACCTGGTCGTTGCCGTTGCCGCCATAGAGGATGTCGTTGCCGATTGCTCCCGCGACGGTGTCGTCGCCGCCTCCGCCGTTGATCCGGTTGGCGCCGATATCGCCGGACAGGGTGTCGTTGAAGATGCTGCCGCCCAGGTTTTCGATGTTGGTCAGGACGTCGCCTTCGGCGTAGCCGCCGGTGCCGGTGCCGGCCGCGAGGTCCACCGTCACCGCGGCGTCGGAGTTGAAGTAGCCGGCTGTGTCGAGCCCGTTGCCGCCGTCGATGGTGTCGGCGCCGGCGCTGCCATAGAGCATGTCGTCGCCGTCCCCACCGGTGAGGGTATCGTCACCGGCTCCACCGTCCAGCACGTCGATTCCATTCATGCCGCGGAGCTCATTGGCGGCCGCATCGCCGATCAGAGTGTCGTTGTGATTGGAGCCGCCGATCCGCTCGATGCCGACGAGGGTGTCCCCTTCGGCCTCGCCTCCGCTGCCCAGGCCGGTGACGAGATTGACCGATATGGCGGCGGTCGAGTCGGAATAGGTTGCGATATCGTTCCCATCGCCGCCGATGATCTGGTCGGCCCCTGCGCTGCCGATCAGCCAGTCGTCGCCGTTGCCGCCATTGATGGCGTTCGCGCCCGCGTCGCCAGAGAGACGGTCGCCAAATGCCGACCCGTTCAGGTTCTCGATCCCGGTCAACGTATCGCCTTCGGCGATGTCGCCAGTGCCGGTACCGAGTGCCAGATCGACCGTGACCCCGCCGGTCGCATGTCCATAGTCGGCGGTGTCGAGGCCGTTTCCGCCGATCATCGTGTCGCCGCCAGCGCGGTCATACAGGTAGTCGTCTCCGTCGCCACCATCGAGGATGTTGGCGCCGGCATCACCCTCAAGCAAGTCGGTGAAGGCGGTGCCCCTGAGGTTCTCGATATTGGTCAGCGTATCACCCGCCGCCCCGTCGAACATGTCACCCGTGGTCAGGCCGACGATGACCCGCATATCGCTGTTGCTATAGTCGGCCCAGTCGCTCCCGTCACCACCGTCGAGCGCATCGGCCCCGACGCCACCAAGCAGGGTGTCATCACCAGCCAAACCGGCCAGGAGGTTTCCGTTCGCGTTGCCGATAAGCCGGTCATTGTGGTCCGAGCCGAATGCACCGTCGAAGCCGGAGATCGTGTCCCCCTCGGCATCGCCGCCGGCAGCCGTATTGGCGGCCAGATCGACCGTCACGGCGGCCGAGGAGCCGGCATAGCTCACGCGGTTGAAGCCGGCGCCGCCGTCAATCACGTCGGCGCCCGCGCCGCCGTGCAGATCATCGTTGTCGTCGCCGCCGCTGATACTGTCGTTGCCTTCCCCGCCATAGAGGACATTCGCGCCAGCAGAGCCGACGAGAACGTCGTCGTGGCTCGAGCCGATCAGACGCTCGATGCTGACGAGAATGTCGCCCTCAGCGTCGCCACCAGTACCGGTGCCGGTGGCGAGATCGATCGACACGCCAGCCGTAGAACCCTCGTAGCTGGCGGTGTCCAAGCCGTCGCCGCCGTCGAGGGTATCAGCCCCCGCGCCGCCGGCGAGTACGTCGTTTCCATTCTCGCCGCGGAGCTCATTCGCGGCCGCATCGCCGATCAGAGTGTCGTTGTGATTGGAGCCGGCGAGCCGCTCGATGCCGACGAGGGTGTCCCCTTCGGCCTCGCCTCCGCTGCCCAGGCCGGTGGCGAGATTGACCGATATGGCGGCGGTCGAGTCGGAATAGGTTGCGATATCGTTGCCATCGCCGCCGATGAGCTGGTCGGCTCCTGCGCCGCCGATCAGCCAGTCATTGCCACCTAGAGCATTGATCGTGTCGGCATCGGGTGTGCCTGCAAGAAATTCATCGCTGTCGGTTCCGTTGATAACGGCCATAGTCCCTTCCCCTTCTCATGCGTAAGGCGCCGCGTCTGCGGCGCAGTGGTCACAGTTGTGGACTGTCGCGCTCCAGCGATCCGACCAGCAGAAGGCTGAGGCGATTAAGAGTGAGGGTGCCGAAATCGCGCCGGGACCGGCCGGAGTGACCCGGCTCCCAACCCTCTTTGCGTATGCACGGGCGGCACCATCGCTTGGCTGTAGGGGCTCAGCGTGCCACGAAGACCCAACATGCCCGCTACTCCGGTTGGTGCATACGCGATCAGCATCTAGCAGCGAATCGTCCAAAATTCGAGTAGAATATTCCTGAAACAGTTAATCCTGGGTCGGTTCTGCGCACAGTTGCCTAAGCCATAGGACGACAGCGGCGTTGGTGCGACGGCGAGGTCGGTTCTAGCGGCTTCTCGAAGCGGGTGGCAGCGCGCCGGAGCTGCTTGAGCTAGAAGCAGTGCTCGACGAGGTGGCGCTGGGCACAGAGATGTTTGTCGAGCGGATATTTCTGAGCACGGGATGGGTTGTTCGGGATGACCACGTCGGCGCCCTTGTCGGCGATCGCCTGACGGAGGCGGTCGCTGTCATAGGTGGCATCCGCCATGACGATCTCTGCAGGCAAGCCCTCGATCAGGGTATCGGCCTGCGGGATATCGCCCTTCTGGCCGGCCGTGAGAGCAAAGCGCACCGGAGGCAGCAGCGACCGCGCACGGCGAGATGGATTTCGGTACTCAGGCGGCACGGAACCGGCCATGGGCTTGATCTTCAGGCCCCCGGCTGCGTGCTGGTCGGAGCGGGTGATCCGGCTGAGTCGAGAGGAAGGTCCGCTCCAGGGGGAGCCGAAATTGCTTCGGACATCCGCAAACGGCGTCATAGCGGAGATGGTAAGCGCCCGTCCGCTCAACGGCCGTTTGACGGCCAGCTCGCGACGTGTCCGCCAACCAACCTTAGCGATGACTTTCCGGACAGATGGTTTGCCGGACGGGTTTTCGGACGGAAGCCGGTGCGGGATGCCGGAGATCGGCTATGCGCGGGTTTCGATGGCCGACCAGGATCCGGCATTGCAGTTCGACGCTCTTGCCGAGGCCGGTTGCGCCCGGGTGTTCCAGGACAAGGCGTCTGACGGCGGCTCCGGCCTTCGTACGGGAGGGCGACGCGCGGGAAGAACCTCGCCGTATGCGGCGCTCGGCGACGATGCCGTGAATGCCTCCGATCGCAGGACCTGACGGATTCCGCGTCCGCTCTTACCGACCGGACAATCTGATCACTTTCGTGTCGCGGCCCCATGAGGGGGTGTCGTGCCGATGCCGCCATCCGATGTACTCCAAAAGCGTTAGGGCGACGCCACTCGAGTAATCGCCGGATCGCCTCCGCCACTGTCTTGGTCAATCTTGCGCGCCAGAAGCAATTTCGTTATCCTGATATTGCAATACTTCCTTTCCTATCTTTGGGTCACGCGAATCGATTACTGCGGTTCTGCCTAAGGATCGAAATGGTTTGGGATCGCCGGCCGCTGCTTAGGATTTCCGGGGCGAGGAAGACGTTCGTGTCTCTCGTCCTGCTCGGCATGCTTGCCATCGGCCTGCCCCCGATCCTCGCGGCAGGCCAGGACGATGTCGACGCGGCGCTCAGCCTGGCGGAGTTCCTGCGCAGCGCCCGCACGGTGATCTCGGCGAACCAGGCCCGGATCAACGACCCGGGTCTCGGCGACAAGGGGCTGACCGGCGATGCCGTCGTCGAGGCGGCGATCCGGAACATGGTCGCGACCACCGGGGTCGATCCGCGCAAGGTCGATCCCGGGTCGGAGAAGGGCCGGCTGCTCGCCGCCATGGCCCTTGCGGTCAAGGAGGTGATGGATGCCAACCAGCCCCTGATCAACGAGAAGGGGTCGGGCTTCAAGGGCTTTGTCCCCGCCGTGTTCGCCCGGCTGGCGACCGAGCAGTTCCGGCGGGACCAGAGCGGCCGGGCCGAGATCAAGGTGACGGCGCCGCCGGAGTTGGTGCGCAACCGCAAGGCCTCGCCCGACGCGTTCGAGACCGATGTCATCCGCACCAGGTTCCAGTCGCCCGGCTGGACCAGGGATGCCGTCTACGCCGCGACGACCACCGTGAACGGGCGTCCCGCCACCCGTGTCCTGGTGCCGGAATATTACGGCGCCGACTGCCTCTCCTGCCACGGGAAGCCCAAGGGCGGGATCGACATCACCGGCTATCCGAAGGAAGGCGCGAGCCTGGGCGATCTGGGCGGCGTCGTCAGCGTCACCTTGTTCGACTGAGCCCGACCGGCGGTGGACCGCCGGTCGCCGAGGAGCGGCATGTCGCAGCTTTCGATCCGTACCCGGCTGGTCTCCCTGGCGGTCCTGCTGCTGGCGATCCTCACCCTGACCACGCTCTACCTGAACCGCCAGGTGGCGTCCGAAGCGGCGGCGCTGGCCGACGAGGCGCGGCTGGTCACGGTGCTGAAGACGGCCAACAAGGCGAACAAGGATTTCGGCGACCTCAAATACTGGCTGACCGACCTGGCCGTGAGCCTTCTCGTCCGGTCGGAGATGAACGCCCGCGCCGCCCGGGACCAGCTGGCGACCGACCTCGCCGCCCTGGACCCCTACGATCCCGACGGCGTCCGGTCGATCCAGGCCGAGATCGGGCCGCTGATGGACCAGGCGCTCAAGGCGGTCGAGGCCTACACCGACGACCAGCGCGTCGTCGGCAACGCGCTGATGTCGCAGACCCGCAACCACATCCTTGCCATCGATACTGCCCTGGCCGGGATGGTCGACCGGCTCGAGGACGAGGCGGTGGCCAAGCGCGACGCGGCAGCAAGCAATGCGGAGACGGCGGTGCAGCTGTCGCTGGCGGCCGGCGTCCTCGCCTTCCTCCTGGCGGCGGTGCTGACCGCGGTCATCGTCCGGTCGATCATCGGGCCGCTGCGCCAGCTCGAGCACGCCATGGCCGCGATCACCAGCGGCAGGCTCGACGTCGCGCTGCCGCCGGCCGGGCATGACGAGATCGGCGAGATGACCCGGACCCTCGGGCTGCTGCAGCGCAGCCTGGTCGAGCGCGACCGGCTGGAGCGCCAGCACCGTGAGGCCGAGGCCGAGGCGCAGCGGGCCCGGCGCCAGCTCGGCGAGGCGATCGAGACGATCTCCGAGGGCTTCGCCCTGTACGATTCCGAGGACCGGCTGGTGATCTGCAACAGCCGCTATCGCGAGATGTATGCCGGGGTCGATCTCGCGATCGAGCCGGGCATACACTACCAGGAGGTGATCCAGGCGGCCGCACAGGCCGGGATGATCCCGGACGCCAACGGCCATCTCGACGCCTGGCTCACGGCGCGGCTCGACCGCCACCACCATCCGGGCGGGGCCTATGAGCAGCGGCGGGCCGGCGGCCGCTGGCTGAAGATCAGCGAGCGCCTCACCGCCGACGGCGGCTGCGTCGGCGTGTTCACCGACATCACCGAGCTGAAGGCGCGGGAGGCGCAGCTGGGCGAGCTGGTCGACCGGCTGGCCGACGCGCGCGACCAGGCGACCCAGGCGACGCTGGCGAAAAGCCGCTTCCTGGCGAATATGAGCCACGAGCTGCGGACCCCGCTCAACGCCATCATCGGCCTGGCGGAGATGCTGGCGGAGGATGCCGAGGACCAGGCGCTGACGGAGTTCCGCGAGCCGCTGGACCGCGTCCTGCGCGCCGGCCGCCACCTGCTGGAGCTGATCAACGACGTGCTGGACCTGTCGAAGATCGAGGCCGGGCGCCTCGATCTGCATGAGGAGGAGATCGACCTCGCCGCCCTGGTCGCCGATCTGGCGGGCGCGTCGCAGCCGCTGGCCGCCCGCAACGGCAACCGCCTGGTGGTCGAGCGGCCGGCCGGGCTCGGCTCGATGCGGGCCGACCAGACCCGCCTGCGGCAGATCATCCTCAACCTGCTCAGCAATGCCTGCAAATTCACCGAAGGCGGAACGGTGACGCTGGCGGTGGCACGTGATGCCGAAGAGGGCTGGGTCCGGTTCCGCGTCTCGGACACCGGCATCGGCATGACCCGGGACCAACTCGGCCGGCTGTTCCAGGAATTCACCCAGGCCGACAGCTCGACCACCCGCAGATACGGTGGCACCGGGCTGGGGTTGGCGATCAGCCAGCGGCTCGCGGCGCTGATGGGCGGCACCATCGCGGTCGAGAGCGAGCCGGGCGTCGGCACCAGCTTCACCGTCCGCCTGCCGGCGGGCTCTGTCGTGACGGCGGAGGTGATCCCCGGGCCGGCCCCCGCGCCGGTGGGCACCGTCGCGACGATGCCGGACGCCGCGCGCGCCGTCGCCGACCGGGTCCTGGTGGTCGATGACGACGCCACGGTGCGCGACCTGATGCACCGCTTCCTCAGCCGCGAGGGCTTCGACGTCATCACCGCCGAGAGCGGCGCCGAGGCGCTGGCGGCCGCCCGGACGCAGCGCCCGTCGGTCATCACCCTCGACGTCCTGATGCCGGACATGGACGGCTGGAGCGTGCTGCAGGAGCTGAAGGCGGCCCCGGAGCTGGCGGGCATTCCGGTGATCATGGTCACGATCGTCGACGAGAAGCAGAAGGGCATCGCCCTGGGCGCGTCCGACTACCTCAACAAGCCGATCGACCGCGCCCGCCTCGCCGCGATCCTGGCCCGCCACCGATCCGCGGCCGCGGCGACGCGGCGGGTGCTGGTGGTCGAGGACGATGCCGCGGCCCGCATGATGATGCGCCGCCTGCTGATCGGCGAGGGCTGGCAGGTCGCCGAGGCCGGCGACGGCCGCGAGGCGCTGGAGCGGATGGGCCGCGAGCGGCCGGACCTGATCCTGCTCGACCTGATGATGCCGGAGATGGACGGCTTCGAATTCCTCGCCGCCTGCCGGAAGGTGCCTGAATTCGGCGGCATCCCGGTCATCATCGTCACCGCCGCCGACCTCACCGACCACGACCACCGTCGATTGAACGGCGGCGTCGAGCACATCCTGCAGAAGGCGGCCTTCGAGCAGCATGAGCTGCTGGCGCAGATCCGCCAGCTGGTCGGCCGCTATGCGACTGCCGCAACCCGGCGGAGGGCCTGAGCATGGCGACGATCCTCTATGTCGAGGACAACGAGGACAATGTCTACATGCTGTCCTCCCGCCTGAAGCGCCGCGGCTTCGACGTCATCGTCGCCCGCGACGGGGCGGAAGGGGTCGAGATGGCCGGCCGCGAGGGCCCGGATCTGGTGCTGATGGATCTCAGCCTGCCGGTGATCGACGGCTGGGAGGCGACGCGCCGGATCAAGGCCGCGGCCAGCGGCACCCCGGTGATCGCATTGTCGGCCCACGCCATGGCGGGCGACCGCGAGAAGGCCCTGGCGGCGGGCTGTGACGACTACGACACCAAGCCGGTCGACCTGCCGCGGCTGCTGCGCAAGATCGAGGTTCTGCTGGACAAGGCGTGGCGCGATGGCTGACCCGGCGGCCGCCATCCTGATCGTCGACGACGACGAGATGAACCGCTACACGCTGGCCCGCCGGCTGCGGCGGGAGGGCTACCAGGACCTGACCGAGGCGGCGGACGGCCTCACCGCCCTGGCCCTGCTGCGCAGCCATACCTTCGACCTGGTGCTGCTCGACGTGATGATGCCGGGCATGAACGGCTACGAGGTGCTGCGGACCTTGAAGTCGGACCCGGCGCTGCGCGGCATCCCGGTGATCATGATCTCGGCGCTCGATGCGGTCGACGGCGCCGTGCGCTGCATCGAGCTGGGCGCCGAGGACTACCTGCCCAAGCCGTTCAACCCAACCCTGCTGCGGGCCCGGGTCGGCGCGTCGCTGGACAAGAAGCGGCTGCGCGACCAGGAGGCGGCCCATCTCGACCAGATCCGGCGGGAGCAGGAGCGCAGCGAGCGCCTGCTGCACGCCATCCTGCCGCCTGGCGCGATCAGCGAGCTCAAGGCGACCGACAGGGTTGCGCCGCGGCGATACGAGAATGTGGCGGTGCTGTTCTGCGACATCGTCGACTTCACCGCCTATTGCGACCGCAATCCGCCGGAGCAGGTGGTCGCCGAGCTGCAGGGCCTGGTGGAGGCCTTCGAAGCCATCGTCGCCCGCCATGGGCTGGAGAAGATCAAGACCATCGGCGACGCCCTGATGGCGACGGCGGGGCTGCTGGAGGGGATCGAGGAGCCGCTGCCGGCCAGCATCCGCTGCGGCCTCGACCTGGTGGCGGCGGCCCGGCAGGCGAAGCCCGGCTGGGGCGTCCGCATCGGTATCCATCACGGCCCGGTGGTGGCGGGCGTGATCGGCCGGCGGCAGTTCCTGTTCGACCTCTGGGGCGACACGGTCAACACGGCGGCGCGGATCACCGCCTGCGCCAATGCCAATTCCGTGTTCCTGAGCGCCGCGCTGTGGCAGCCCATCCGCGACCGCTGCCGCGCCCGCAGCCACGGCCTCTACGAGCTCAAGGGCAAGGGGCAGCTCGAACTGGTCGAATGCGAGGGGATCGATTGAGGATTTGAGCGCCGGGATCGGCTTGGCGGCGCTTCGGCGCACGTCCATACTTGTGGGATAGTTGTCGCATTTCCCTGGTCGATTTCAGGCGCCATGACCTCTCATCTCGACGACACGTCCGCCCCGCGGCGCAGGAAGACTCTGTGGCGGATCGCTTGGGACGGCGGCCTGGTGTTCGGCCTGGCGCTGTTGCTGGGCAGCGGCTTCGTCGCCTCCGCCCTGCTGCCGGGGGCGCCGGACTCGATGGCGGTCTTTACCCAGCCGATCGGCGGGAGAGGGTCCTGGGCGGCGCTGGGTGTCATCACCCTGCCGCTGTCCCTCATGATGCTCGGGTATGTCGGACGGCACACGATGCGCCAATGGCGCCTGGTCCGGCACGGCGTCCGGGTGATCGGCCGGGTCGCCCGCACCGAACCGTTCGCGGCCGTTGCTCCGCAGCCGCCGAGTCCCGGAGCCCTGTTCAGCATCCGTCCCGAGCACCGGGTTTACATCCACTACCGCTTCCACGACGGGACGGGCCGGGAGCATGAGGGGCGGAGCAAGCCGAAGGCGCTGTGGCCGAGACCGGCGCCGGGGGACCCGATCGCCGTGCTCTACGATCCTCGCCGTCCGGGCAGCTCCGTGCCGGAGGCCGACCTGACGGTCTGAAACCGGCAGGCGACAACCCGAAACATGCGGCTCAGCCACAGCACGCCTTGCGCAGGGCGATGGCGGGAGCCGGCGCCGGCACCGACGAGCCGCGCCGGACGGCCGGCTGCGGCGCGGAGACGGCCGGACGCGCCGCGGCCTCCTGCTCGGCGGCGGCGAACGCCTCCAGCTCCGCCGCCAGCGACGGCGGCAGGTGGCGGAAGCGGCCGCCCAGGCGGATCTGCATCAGATGGGTGACCAGCGGGAATCCGGTCATGAGGGACATGACGGCCTCCTTTGAATCGATTTTTTGAATCGATTCATAATCGCCTTCCGCGACATCGTCGTCAAGGAGTTTTTGAATCGGTTCAAGATCGCGGCTAGGCTGAGGCATGCCCGAGGACGCCCCGACGCCCGACGCCCCGAAGCCGAAAGCGCGCCTGCGCGACATCGCCACTGCGGCAGGGGTGGCGCAGGGCACCGTCTCCAACGTCTTCAACCATCCCGAGCGGGTCAGCGACGCGATCCGCGCCAGGGTGATGGAGGCGGCCGAGGCGCTCGGCTATCAGGGCCCCGACCCGCTGGCCCGGATGCTGCGCACCGGCCACATCGGCACGGTCGCGGTGATGATCCCGGAAGGGCTCGGCTACGCCTTCGGCGACCCGGCGGCGCTGGCCCTGATCCAGGGAGTCGCCGCGGTGTGCGACGAGACCGGGCGCGGCATCTCGGTCTATGCCGCCGCGGATGTCGGGGCGGCGCGCCGGGCCCTGGCCTCGGCCGCGGTCGACGGCTTCATCATGTACTGCATGGAGGAGGAGCCGGGGGTCCTCGACATCATCAAGAGCCGCGGCCTGCCGGTGGTGACGGTCGACCAGCCGCTGGTCGAGGGCTGCCGCACCGTCACCGTCGCCGACCGCACCGGCGCCGAGGCCGCGGCCCGGCACCTGCTCGAGCTCGGCCACCGCCGGATCGGCGTGCTGTCGATGGAGCTGATGCCGGATTCGCGGGAGGGAGCGGTGTCGCTGCGCCGCATCCGCGACTCGATCTATGACGCCTGCCAGCAGCGGCTCCTCGGCTATCTCGACGTGCTGGCCGGGGCCGGCATCCCGCCCGGGCAGGTGGCGATCGAGGAATGCCTGTTCGAGGCCGAGTCGATCGAGCGCAGCATGCCGCGGCTGATGCGGCGTCAGCCGGGCATGACCGCGATCCTCGCCACCTGCGACCGGCTGGCGCTGTGGGCCATGGCGTGGCTGGCGCGGCAGGGCCTGTCGGTGCCGGGCGACGTCTCGGTGATCGGCTTCGACGACATCGCCGCGGCCGCCACCTCCCGGCCGCCGCTGACCACCATCCGCCAGCCACTGGTCGAGAAGGGAAGGGCGGCGGCGGAGCTGCTGATCGACCCGCGCGGCCGCCAGGAGATCCATTTCGGCACCGAGCTGGTGCTGCGCGCCTCGACCGGCCCGGTGAAGGGATAGCGCGGCGGGACGCATCGGCCTTGGCCGCAGCCGCGTGGCGCCCCATATATTGTATGGAGGTCGCCATGAGGACCCTGCTTCTGGCCGTCGGCATCGCGCTGGCGGGAACCACAGCGCAGGCCGGTCCGGCGGCTCCGGTCTGTGCGCCCTACGACGCCTTTGCCGCCGCCCTCCGAGACCAGGCCAAGGAAGTGCCGGTCGCCCGGATGCTCTCGGCCCAAGGTCACGTGATCGAGATCCTGGCCAGCCCCGGCGGCGGGACCTACACCATCCTGATCGTCACCCCCACCGGGCTGGCCTGCGTCGCCGATATCGGGCTCGCTTACGCGCCCGTGCCCGAGGGGCCGGCCGTCTGACCCGATCCGCGGGCGTGGCCGGCCTACGCCCCGACCAGCGCCGGCAGCGCTGCCAGCGACGTCACCTCGCGGTCCGGCGTACCGGGCAGGCGTTCCCGCGGCTGGCGGCTGCGGTTGCACCACACCACCTGCATGCCGAAGGCCGAGGCGCCGTAGGCATCCCAGCCGTTCGACGACTGGAAGGCGATCGCCCGTGCCGGCAGGCCGAAGGTGTCCAGCGCCAGCTGGTAGACGCTCGCATGCGGCTTGTAGACCCCGGCCTGCTCCACCGACAGCAGGGCGTCGAACTCCAGCCCGGCCCCGGCGACCAGGGCCTCGAGCATGCGGGGCGTGCCGTTCGACAGGATCGCCGTCTTCAGCCCGGCGGCGCGCAGCCGGCGCAGCACCTCCGGCACCTCGGGATAGGGATCGAGCGTCAGGTACAGCTGCATCAGCCGGTCGCGAAGATCGGGCCCATCGATCGCCAGCGCCTCCAGCGCGAAGTCCAGCGCGTCGCCGGTGACCTGCCAGAAATCGGCGTGGCGGCCCTGCACCGCCCGCAGCCAGGTGTAGGCCAGCTGCTTCTCGCGCCACAGCGCCGCCAGCGGGCCGGCCTTGTCGCCCAGCAGCTCGGCGCTGCGCCGGGCGGCGGAAGCGGTGTCGAACAGCGTGCCATAGGCGTCGAAGACGCAGGCCTTCACCCCGGTCAATGGCGTCATGACTGGCCTCGCTTCGTCGGCAATGGGCGGCCCATCATACCGCGTTGGTCAGCGGCCGGCCGGCGAAGAAATTGTCCAGGCTCTCGATCGTCATCCGGCACATCTCGCGATGGGCCGCCTCGGTCAGGCTGGCGATGTGCGGCGTCAGCACCACGTTCTCCAGCCGCCGCAGCGCCTCCGGCACCTCGGGCTCATGCTCGAACCCGTCCAGCCCGGCGCCGGCGATGGTCCCAGATTCCAGCGCCGCGACCAGTGCCGGCTCGTCCAGCACCTCGCCGCGGGCGATATTGACGATATGGCCCTGCGGCCCCAGCGCCTCCAGCACCGCCCGGTCGACGATGCCGCGGGTGCTCTCGTCCGAGCGGCAGGAGACGACAAGGATGTCCGCCCAATCCGCCAGCGAAGCCAGGGTGGGGTGCCAGGCCCAGGGCACGCCCGGCTTCGGGCGGCGGTTGTGGTAGGCCACCTCCATGTCGAAGGCGGCGGCGCGGCGCGCCACCTTCTCGCCGATCGCGCCGAGGCCGAGGATGCCGACCCGGCGGCCGCCCAGGCCGGTCGAGATCAGCTCCGGCGGCGCGGCGGCGCGGGTCCATTTCCCGGCGCGGAGATAGCGGTCGGCCTCGCCCAGCCGGCGCACGCTGGCCAGCAGCAGGGTCAGCGCCATGTCGGCGACGCAGGCGGCGCTAGCGCCGGTGTTGCTGGTGACGGCGATGCCTCGTTCCCGCGCGGCCGCCACGTCGATCCGCTCATAGCCCGAGCCGTAGCAGGCGATGATGCCGAGATTGGGCAGCCGCTCGATCAGCGCCCGGTCGATGCCGATCACGCCGATGGTGACGACGCCGCGGATGCGGTCGGCCTGGGGCAGCGGGTCGGCGGCGGCGCTCGCCCGCGAATGCTCGACCAGGTCGAAGCGCTCGCGCATCGGGCGCAGCGACGCCTCCGGCATGCCGGGGTGGAGGTGCAGGATCGTTTCAGGCACGGGCGGAGTTTCCATCGCCGGGGACCCATCCGTCCTAGCACGGCATCCGCCGGTCGGGCACCAGGGTCTTGCGCCCCGCGGCGCGGCGGCGCAGCCTTGAGCGATCCCGTCGGAGGTCCCCCGATGCTGGCCCGATTCATCGTCCTGGTGCTGATCATGATCGCGACTCCCGCCGCGGCCCGGCCGCTCGACTGGTCCGCCGTGCCGCTGCCGAAGCTGGAGGGCGGCGCCTTCGCCCCCGACGCCTTCGCCGGCAAGGTGGTGCTGGTGGTCAACACCGCCTCCTTCTGCGGCTTCACCAAGCAATATGCCGGGCTCGAGGAGCTGTGGACCCGGCACCGCGACGGCGGTTTCGTGCTGCTCGGCGTGCCGTCGAATGATTTCGGCGCGCAGGAGCCGGGCTCGGAAGGCCAGATCAAGGAGTTCTGCGAGGCCACCTTCGGCATCGACTTCCCGATGCTGGCCAAGCAGCCGGTGGTCGGCGCCGACGCCCATCCGCTGTACCTCTGGGCGGCGCAGCAGGATGCGGCGGCGGTGCCGAAATGGAACTTCCACAAGCTCTTGATCGGCCGCGACGGCACCCTGCTGGCCGCCTTCCCCAGCGGCGCCGAGCCGACCGGGCCGGAGGTGACAAAGGCGGTCGACGCGGCGCTGGCGCGCTGACCGGAACGGCCTGCCCGCCATAGCCCCGTCGAGGACCGGCACGGGGCGATCGGGCCGCAAGCGCCGATGTCACGGTCCCATCCCGGCTCGGCGGCAGATGCCATCCCTGAATTGTGCTGGTTTCATATGACATCCGCGGTCAGGAGGCGTAATATTCACAGCATACAGAAGTAAAAAATCTCATCATGGGGAGGAATTCTATGATAATCATCTTCAGGGAAGATCGGTCGGCATCTCCGAAGGAAGCTTAGGATCTTCTTTCGGTCGCCTCGAACGAGATGTGACGGGCGTCGGCATCTTCTTATCGTCTGCGGCCGGGCGGCGATCCGCTCGGCGCAATTCTCTTCGGCACATCTCGGTCCTTCGCTGCAACCACCCTCACCTGGGAGGCCCAGATGGCTGGCTATTGTCTGCTGATCAATTTCACGGATCAGGGGATCCGGACCATCCGTGACGGCGCCAAGCGCATCGATGCCGGGCGGGAGCTCGCCCGGCGGCTCGGCATCGAGTTCAAGGAATTGTCCCTCTGCATCGGGCCGTACGACATCATGATCCATGTGGATGCTCCGGACGACGAGACGCTTGCGAGATTCGTGCTCGCCGTCGGTTCACGCGGAAACGTCCGGACCACCACGATGAAGACATTCCCGGAGCAGGAATACCGGAAGATGCTGGGCAATCTTCCAGAATAGCAGACCTTGCGCCCGGCCTCGTCCGCAGGGTGTCCAAAGACTGGAGGAAACGATGACCAGCGTGTTGCGGGCCGCGGCCGATGCCGTGCTGAACCGGGTGGTCTCGGGCAGCCCGCGGGTGCCGGGTGTCGTCGCCATGATCACGGATCGGCGCGGTACCCTCTACGAGGGGGCGGCGGGCCGGCGCGTGCTCGGCCAGGATGCCGACATGGCATCCGACAGCGTCTTCGCCATGTTCTCGACGACGAAGGCCATTACCGGCACGGCCGTGATGCAATGCGTCGAGGAGGGCGAGCTCGACCTCGACGCGCCCGCGAAGACCTATACGCCGGATATCGGCAAGCTGCAGGTGCTGGACGGATTCGACGCGGAGGGCCGGCCGAAGCTCCGCCCGCCGAAGCGCGACATCACCACCCGCATGCTGATGCTGCACACCGCCGGCTTCGGCTACGATATCTTCAACGAGGACTACAACCGGCTGGCCAGAACCCATGGCCAGCCGAGTGTCACCACCGCGTCGAAGGCGTCGATCATGACGCCGCTGCTGTTCGATCCGGGCGACCGCTGGGAATACGGTGCCAACCTCGATTGGTGCGGCCAGATCGTCGAAGCCATCCGCGGCCGGCGCCTGGGCGACGTCATGCGGGAGCGGATCTTCGAGCCGCTCGGCATGACGGACACCGCCTTCAGCCTCACGCCGTCGATGCGCGCCAGGCTGGCGGGGATGCATCAGCGCGAGGCCGATGGCTCGCTCACGCCGATCCCCGGTTTCGAGCTGCCGCAGGACCCGGAACTCCACATGGGCGGGCACGGGCTCTATTCGACCGTGGGCGACTATTGCCGCTTCATCCGGATGTGGCTGAACGACGGGGCAGGGGAGAACGGGCAAGTGCTCCGGGCGGAGACCGTCCGCGCCGCGGTGGCGAACGGCCTGGGCGACAAGAAGGTCAAGAAGCTGCCGGGCGTCATCCCGTCTTTGTCGAACGACGCGGAGTTCTTCCCCGGCATGCCGAAATCATGGGGCTACAGCTTCATGATCAACGACGAGGACGCGCCGACCGGCCGTCCGTCCGGCGCGCTCGGCTGGGCGGGGCTGGCCAACCTGTTCTACTGGATCGACCGCAAGAACGGCATCGGCGGCTTCTGGGCGACGCAGATCCTGCCCTTCGGCGATCCCGTGTCCTTCACCGGCTATATGGATCTCGAGACGGCCGCCTACCGGAGCCTAGCCACCAGGAAGGCGGCGTAGGACCCTCCGGGCCGACGGGCCATCTGTCTACGATCTATCCGGTTCGGACCCGTCTCCGACCTCTCCCGCAAGCGGGAGCTTTTCAGAACACCGCCGTTTGGGCCGGCCTATCCTTTTATCCTCCCCCTCCCCTTGCGGGAGGGGGGCAGGGGGAGGGGTTTGGCGCCGATGGAATTGACGTTGAGCGTCACCACCGGCCTCGCAGAAATCCTGGCTAATTCCACGCCGCCCTCCGTCATCGACACCCCCCTCCCCTCTCCCGCGAGGAGAGGGGGAGAGTGGAAAGCATGCGTCGGTTCAAGTGATCGAATTCTGAAAAGGTCTCGCAAGCGGGAGAGGCAACGACAATCGCTGCGATGGGACGGGCAGGATCCGGTCCAGACTATTCCGCTGCGGCGCGGCGCCCGTCGCGGTCGGCGGCGTAGCGGCGGACGGCCTGGCCGAAGGCGGCGAACAGCGCCACCGAATCCGGGTTCTCGCGGAACTTCCATTCCGGGTGCCACTGGGTGGCCAGGCCGAAATAGGGCGCGGCCTCGATCCGCACCGCCTCGATCTGGCCGTCCGGCGCCGTCGCCTCGACCGTGAGGCCGGCACCCAGCCTGTCGATGCCCTGGGCGTGGATGGTGTTGACCATGGTCTCGGCCTTGCCGAACAGCGCCGCCAGCGCGCCGCCCTCGGCCAGCGCCACCGGATGGGCCGGGCCGTACTGCAGCTCGACCGGCTTGCTCTCGTCGGCGCGGTGGTCGGCGCGGCCGGGCAGGCGCTCGACATGCTGGAGCAGGGTGCCGCCGCAGACCACGTTCAGCTCCTGCAGCCCGCGGCAGATCGCCAGCACCGGGATGCCGCGCTCGATCGCCCGGCGGATCAGCGGCAGGGTGGTGGCGTCGCGCTCCGGGTCGTGCAGCGTGCCGGCCTCGCTGGCCTCGCCGCCATAATGCTGTGGCTCGACATTCGAGACGCTGCCGGTGACCAGCAGGCCGTCCAGCCGATCCAGCACCGCGTCGACATCGTGCCAGCCGCCCAGCGCCGGGATCAGGAAGGGCAGGCAGTCCGCCCCCTCCGACACGGCGCGGATGTACTTGTCGCCGACCGCATGGAAGGGATGGACCCCGAGCGGCTTGACGCAGGCGGGGATGCCGACGACGGGACGGGATGCGGGCATGGGCAGGCTCCTGGACCGGTGCCTCATATTTCGCCGCGGAGGCCGGGTTCGACCAGCCCCGCAGGGGCGGGAATGGCCCTGCGGCCCGCGCATGGCTCGGCCCGCCGCAACAAGGCCTTGTTTGCCCTCTTCCGGCCGGCCGCAATCCGTGGTTATAAGCGAGTCAAAGAGCGAGAGCGGGGGGCCCCATGTTCCTGGTTCCGACCTATGTCGCGCCCAGCACGATCCACGGCCTGGGCGTGTTCGCCGCGGTGCCGATCGCCCAGGGCACGCCGATCTGGCGGTTCGAGCCGGCGGTCGACAAGGTGGTGCCGGAGGAGGTGGTGGCCGCGCTGCCCGAGGTGCCGCGCCGCTTCTTCGAGACCTACGCCTATCTGTCGCCGGACTTCCCGGGCGGCTATGTGCTGAACGGCGACGACGCCCGCTTCCTGAACCATGACGACGAGCCGAACACCGACAATTCCGGGCCGGCGACCCTGGCGGCGCGCGACATCGCGGCGGGCGAGGAGATCACCTGCGACTACCTCGTCTGCTGCCTGGAGGAGCGGGAGGGCCCGCTGGCGCGCCGGCTGGAACCGGCGGAGTCGTGACCGATCTGGTGCTGCGGCCGATCCGCGAGGCCGATCTCGACGCCGTGCGCCGGCTGCAGGCCGACTCCTTCTCGGCCCTCGCCGGCGACATCCACAGCCCGGCGCAGATCGCGGCGCATGTGGCGCTGATCATGGCGCCGGACTATGCCAGGGAGCTCCTGTCCAACAACGTCCTGGTGGCCGAGGCGCCGGGCGGCGCGCTGGTCGCCACCGCCGGATGGTGCCGGGTGCCGGACGATCCGGCGGCAGCCCGGATGCGCAAGGTCTTCGTCGCCCCGGACCGGGCCGGCCAGGGCCTCGGCCGCCGGATGGTCGAGGCGGCGGAGGACGCCGCCCGTGCCGCCGGCTTCCGCCGCTTCCGGGTCCGCGCCAACGCCAATGCCGAAATCTTCTACGCCAGGCTCGGCTACCGCCCGGTCGAGCGCGGCGAGATGCCCACGGCCAGCGGCGTCGCCCTGCCGACCGTGATCATGGTCAAGGGCTGACCGCCGATACGAAGGGCTCGACCCTGAGCGGGCGATCGCAGGCGGCCCGCTCCATGAGCTGCCGTCCGGCACGCATTGCCGCTAGGACGAGCGGTTCGCCGGCGGCGCCGAGATGATCAGATAATATTCAGCCGGCTTGGCGGCGCGGTTCTCGAACCAGTGTTCGACGTCCGCCTCGAAATACAGGCAATCACCCTCGCTCAGCACCGTCTCATTGTCCGTGGTTGCGACGACCACCTGACCCTGGAAGACAATGACGTGCTTGCCGGCCGCCGGCTGGTGCGGCGGCGAACGGCCCGTCGACGTGTTCGCCGGCAGATGGTGAAGAACGACCTCGACGGTCATGCCGGGCATGTTCGGCGACAGCAGGGAACGCTCGAACCCCGTCTCCGGATCTCGAAACACCTGACGCTGATCCTTCGTCACGAGCGCGAAGGTGCGGCGCGTCGGCGACTCGTCACCGACAAGGGAAGAGAATGAGGCGCCGAGAGCGTGCGCGATCTGCTTGGCTATGCCGATGGTCGGGCTCTTCTCTCCACGTTCGATCTTGGACAGCATCGCCCGGCTCACCCCGGACAATTTGGCGAGCTGTTCAAGTGTGAGATTCTCTTTCTCGCGGGTTGTGCGGACACGGCCGCCGAAAGCGCCGGCGGCATCGCGTGCTCCGGGCCGGGATTGTTCAGGGCTGCTCAAGTGGCTCCGCTTTCCGCTCGCGTGCTTCAGCGGCCATCCTAG
>NZ_JASATH010000016.1:0-66164 GCF_038440215.1 Inquilinus sp. OTU3971
ATCTACGGGTTTCGCACGCCCTCCCATTCAAGCCGGCCCTGCCGGCGCTGCTGCAAAGTCGAACTGCGCCTCACAGCCATCATACGCACATACTGGCCTTTTGAGAGTAACGGGCCGCTGGAACTTCGTTCGACTGCACTTCTTGCAGGCGAACTGATCGCGGAAAGTCTTGAACTCCTCCCAGCGCGCCTTCTCGTCACCAATCGAACCGTCGCCATAGGGCCCGTCCTGGAAGTGGCTGCCGAAATTCTCGATCACTCCCTTCACCAAACTGTCGAGGAAGCGGTTGTTGACGCCAGGCACCAGCGCCGGCACCAGCTTGGCATCCTTGAGCAGGCCGGCGAGCGCCGAGGCCAACTCGCTACGCTCGTAGGAATACGCCCTTTCCAGCGGTCGGATGCGGACGCTGACCCCGATATCCCGACCGATGCCGAGAAGCCATTCCTCCTCGGCCTGGCACATCTCGTTGGCCGCCGACTGGCCCGCCGCCCAGCGCGCCTCAATCATCTCATCGCTGACCTCGTGATCAGCGAAACGCGGCCCGTAGGCCGGATCGAGGCCATTGACCGGGTGAAGTGCCACGCTTTCGCCTCGAGCTGATCCTTCAAATAATTGAAGAAGCGCTCGTCGTGTGTGGTGATCAGAATCTGGCAGTCGCCAAACATGGTGGCGATGAGCCCGGCAATGGTCCGCCGATGATCGCCATCGTAGGAGGTGACGATGTCATCCAGCGCGATTATGGGCGCACCGACGTTAAATTGCTTGATTGCGGCCATCCGCAACGCCAGCGCCACCGAATGGATCTGTGAACCGCTCAAATAGGGGTCGTTACAAGAACTGTGCGTAGATGTCCGACATCTGGGAACGAAGGAGCGACATAGCTGGATCATGCCGCGAATCGATTTCGCCCGCCCGCTCTGCGGAGTGAACGGAATGCGGCGAGAGGAGGCTGGGATCTTGGACATCACCCGGAGGTTAGCCGGGTATTAGCCGGCGACTGAGCTGATGTCGGAATCGTCCTCGACATGGAGGATGCTGGCCAGCAGCTCATCGGGCATGGCGGGGGGCCTCCTGCTGGTCCTGGATCAACCCGTCGATCAGGCCGGTGATGGTCCGATGCAACTGCTCGTTGTCGGTGCGGCTCTTCACCAGCGACGCCGAGACCGCGCTGGCGAGTGCGCCGCTGGTGTCCTGGGCCGAGAAGATCAGCACCGGCTCCCGCGGCGTGCGGGCGTTGATCGTCTCCAGGAGGTCGAGGCCGGAGCCGTCGGGCAGCCCGACATCGATGATCACCAGGTCATAGTGTCCTTCCGCCAGTCTCTGCTGGCCCTCCTTGAGCGACCGCGCGGGGATGATCTCCGCCTCATCGCGGACGATGGCGCCGACCACCGCGATCACGTCGTCGTCATCCTCGACATGCAGGATGCGGGCGCGGCCGTTGCGGCGGCGCAGCCCGGCTTGGCGCAGGGCCGCCCGCAGCCGCAGTTGCTCGATCGGCTTGTTCAGCCAGTCGACGATGTGGACCGCGCCGCCGTTCAGCACCCGCCTGCCGTCCTCTGCGACGGCCGAGACGACCACGATCGGCAGCTCCGCCGTCGTCGGGTCGGTACGCAGATTGCGGATCAGGGCGATTCCGTCCATGCCCGGCAGCAGCAGGTCGATCGTCATCGCGTCGTATCGCCGGGCGCGGGCCTTCGCCAGCGCCGTCTCGGCGTCGTGGGCAATGTCGACCCCCCAGCCGTCCTGCTCGATCATCATTGCGATCAGCGTCGCCACGTCCGGGTCGTCCTCGCACACCAGCACCCGGCGTTGGGCGTCGCCGGCGGGTGCGTCTGCCGGTGCCCCAGCCAGCAGCGGAAGGGTGAACCAGAAGCGGGTGCCGCCGCCCTCGGCCGCCTCGAAGCCGATCTGGCCGCCGTGGCGCTCGACGATCGCCTTGGTGATCGACAGGCCGAGGCCGGTGCCGCCCTTCTGTCGCGCGTCGCTGGAGTCGGCCTGGGCGAAGCGCTGGAATATCCGGCCGCGGAATGCCTCCGGTATGCCGGCGCCGTGGTCGCGCACGCTGATTCGGACACGAGAACCGATCACATCGAACGCGACATCCACCACGGCGCCGGGCGGGGAGAACTTGGCCGCATTCGACAACAGGTTGGTCAGCACCTGGATCAGCCGGTCGGCGTCGCCCATCACCGGCACCTGCATCTCCGGCCGGGCCGACACCCAGTACTCGACCTCGTGCTGTGCCGCGTAGGCTTGGTTCATGTCGATCGCTTGGTCGAGCAGGGACCCGACCTCCAGCCGGTCGCGCCGAAGCTCCATCCGCCCGGACTCGATCTTCTCGATATCGAGGATGTCGTTGACCAGCCCGACCAGGCGCTCGCTGTTCTTATGGGCGATGTCCAGGAGCGCCTTTGCCTTGTCCGGCAGCACCCCCGCCGCGCCGGCGACGATCAGCCCGAGCGAACCGCGGATCGAGGTCAGGGGCGTACGCAGCTCGTGGCTGACGGTCGAGACGAATTCGCTCTTCAGCGCATCGAGACGCTGCCGCTCGGTGGCGTCCCGCAGCACGTAGACGGTGGCCTCTGCCCCGTCCATCGACAGCGTGCCGCGCGAGAATTCGGCTGGGAACAGGCTGCCGTCGGATCGCTTCCCCTGGACGATCTGGTCCGGGCGACCGGATTCGGCGGAGGTCCCGGGGATGAGGTCGGCGATCGGTCGCGCCAGCAGGGCGGAGGGATCGACGCCGAACAAGTGGCCGCAGGCGGGGTTGGCCACCTGGACGAGACCGGTCCCGTCAACGACGAGAATCGCGTCGCCGGCATTGTCCAGAATCGTCTCGAGCCGGCGCTCGCTCTCGCCGAGCGCCCGGTTTGCGGCGTCCGTCTCCTGCTTCGCGTGTTCAAGCTCGGCGTAACGGCGCGCCCCGGCACGAAGCTGCCAGACGAGCGCGAGGACCGCGACGAGAGCGCATCCGACCGCAGCAGCGAAGATGACAACCAGAAGAATCGCAAGGCGTTTCATCGCGGCGGCTGCGTCCACGTCGCGCTGGGCGAGGAGCCGTGTTTCCTCGTCCGTGATCTCACGGACCGACTGACGCATTTGCGGGGCGAGGTCGATCTGAGCGGCAACCGCTGAGCGAACCTCGCCTGCAGCGCCGCGCTGCATGAGGCGGAGGACCTCGTCGTGCCCAGCGAACACGACGTCCAGCTGCCGGGTGAGGTCGGCGAGACGCTGCGACTGGGTCGGGTTGTCGGCGACGAGATCGCGCAAACGGCCGAGGGCCGTCCTGGCGTCCTCCTTTGCCGTCCGGGCGAACTCCGCCTGGGAGGCGTCCAGGACGATGACATAGGCGCGGAGGGCCGACTGGCCCCGCGCGACGGAGATGCGCAAATCCTGGATGGCCAGGATCACCGCGTAGCTGTGGTCGGTCGATCGGCGCGCCGCGAAACTGCCCTGGATGTAGCGTTCGACAACGAAGCCGCCCAGGGCGAGCAGCGTGGTCAGCCCGGCGATGCCCAGCACGACAGCCCAGCGGACCGGACGACTGCGCCACGTCATACCGAACCCCTTGCCGCAGCGGCGTCGAGCCCCATCGACGGGTGCTTCGGTTCGACGCCGACAGCCCCCGCCGAATGCAGAGGGGGCTGGGATTTTGGACCCCGCCGGGAGGTTAGCCTATATTGGTCGAGGAGACTCTCTCCTTTTAACGCGGCGCCACGGGACGGTCGTCCCATGGCCGGCGAAAGGTAAACCGCGAGCGGTTGCCATGGTCGATGGGGGCTTGTCTCGTACGACACCTCGATCCCGCGTTCGGCGAGCAGGTCCTCGACGTCGCGGTAGCTCAGCGTGAAGCGGAGGTACATCCAGACGGCGCGTTGGATCACGTCGGATGGAAAGCGATAACCGGCATAGTCAGGTGGGATCATGGCCTCCGCTACGCCGCTCGCCGGCCCTTCGCAAGGCCACGAACGTGACAAGCCCCGCGGGATCATCGACGCCTTCCTCAAAGAGCACGGCCACCGGCTCGTGGCCCAGATGCGCTACGAGGACGCCGAGAAGATCATCTCCAGGAAATCCGAGACACCGGCTGCCGCGAACAATCTGCTGAAGCGTCTCCGTGCCCTGATGAAGCTGGCGATTCGCTTGAAGTGGCGAACGGACGATCCGACGCAGGAAATCGCGTTCTTCCCGTCCGGCACCTTCCACACCTGGACCGAGGAGGAGCTGGCGGCCTACGAACAGCGCTGGCCGGTCGGGACGATGGAGCGGACCGCGTTCGTCCTTGCTCTCTATACCGGCCAGCGCAAGAGCGACATCGTGAAGATGCGGTGGAGCGACTACAGCGAAACAACCTGCACGATCACCCTCGCACAGAAGAAGACGGACCAGGAGGCCAAGGATGAGAGCATCGTCATACCGGTCCATCCCCATCTCCAGGAAGCGCTTCAGGCCACGCCGCGCCGCCACGGCGTGATCCTCACCACACAGTACGGACACCCGTTCACATCGAACGGCTTCGGCAACTGGATGGCCGACAAGATCGGCACCTCGAGCGTGCCGGATCGCTGCGTCCTCCACGGCCTCCGGAAGGCAGCCGCACGCCGACTCGCTGAAGCCGGCTGCAGCACGATGGAGATCCTGTCGATCACCGGCCACAAGTCGATCAAGGAGGTCGAGCGCTACGTGGCCGCAGCTCGGCAGAAGCTCCTCGCGAAGGCCGCCGTGATCAAGATGACCGAACATCTGGCGGACAAGGAGTTACAAACCTCGCCGGCCAGATCCACAAACCCTGTTACAAATCAACTATTTAGCATGAAGGATGGTGAGCCGGGTGGGACTCGAACCCACGACCAGGGGCTTAAAAGGCCTCTGCTCTACCGACTGAGCTACCGGCTCACACTGCCGGCCCGGGCTGTCCCCGGGCGAGCGGGCCGCACATTAGGGAGGCACCGCCCGACGGTCAACACCTGCGACCCGCAAAGTGTGAGCTTCGTTACATCCCGCGGGCCGCCTGTGCCCAGAAGCCGGACGAGCCGGTACAGGCTCGATCCTAATCCGCGACCATCCCCTTGCGGGCGAACTGCTCGTTCAGGCGCTTGGCCACCAGCGGGCTGACGAAGGGGGCGATGTCGCCGCCCAGCCGGCCGATCTCCTTGACGAAGCGCGAGGAGATGAACTGATAGCGGTCCGACGCCATCAGGAACACCGTCTCGATCACCGGATTGATCTTGGCGTTCATGCCGGCCATCTGGAACTCGTACTCGAAATCCGAGACGGCGCGCAGGCCGCGCACCACCGTGGTGGCGCCGACCGAGGCGGCGAAGTGCATCAGCAGCACGTCGAAGGAGCGGACCTCGATCGAGATCCCCTGGGCCACCAGGGGCGCGACGTCGGCCCGCACCAGTTCCACCCGCTCATCGGTCGAGAACAGCGGGCCCTTGCCATCGTTGCGGGCCACGGCGACGACCAGATGGTCGACGATCCGCGTCGCCCGCTGGATGATGTCCATATGGCCCTTGGTGATGGGATCGAAGGTGCCGGGATAGACCCCGATGCGCCCCTTGGACATCCGTGCGGCTTTCCTTATGCGCCGTCGCCGCCCGACGCGGCGCCGTCCGGTTGCTCGTCTGCGGCCTCGCCGGACGCTTCGTCCTCGGCCGCATCGCCCTCGCCGCCGTCGCCGTTCTCCTCCGGCACCGAGGCGACGGAAACGACATGCTCGCCCTCGGCGACGTTGAACAGCCGCACGCCCATGGTCTTGCGGGCGGCGATCCGCACATCCGCGACCGGGCAGCGGATCAGCTGGCCGCCATCGGTGACCAGGATGATCTCCTGGTTCGGCGAGATCGGGAAGCAGGCGGTCACGGCGGTGTTCTTCTCGCCCATCGCCATGGTCCAGATGCCCTTGCCGCCGCGGCCGGTGATCCGGTAGCCATAGGCGGAGCTGAGCTTGCCGAAGCCTTCCTCGCTGACCGTCAGGATGAACTCCTCGACGGCCTCGAGCTCGGCGAAGCGGGCCGGGTCGAGGTCGTGCTCCTCCACCGTCTCGCTGTCCTCGCCGTCGGTCTCCTCGCCCTCGGCGCGGCGCAGCGCATTGGCCATGCGCAGGTAGTTGGCGCGCTCGTCCGGCGTGGCGTCGAGATGGTGCAGGATCGAGATCGAGATGACGTGGTCATCCTCACCAAGGCGGATGCCGCGCACACCGTCCGAATCGCGGCTCTTGAAGACGCGGACGTCGGTGACCGGGAAGCGGATGCACATGCCGACATGGGTCGCCAGCAGCACGTCCTGGTCGTCGCGGCAGACCTTGACGCCGATCAGGCTGTCGCCGTCGTCCAGCTTCATCGCGATCTTGCCGTTGCGATTGATGCTGGTGAAGTCGGCCAGGCTGTTGCGGCGCACCCCGCCGCTGGCGGTGGCGAACATGACGTAGAGCTGGTCCCAGGTGCTCTCGTCCTCCGGCAGCGGCATGACGGTGGAGATGGTCTCGCCCTGCTGCAGCGGCAGCATGTTGACCATCGCCTTGCCGCGCGACTGCGGCGTGCCGATCGGCAGGCGGTAGACCTTGAGCTTGTAGACGATGCCGCGGCTGGAGAAGAACAGCATCGGCGTGTGGGTGTTGGCGACGAACAGGTCGGAGACGAAATCCTCCTCCTTCGTCGCCATGCCGCTGCGGCCCTTGCCGCCGCGGCGCTGCGCCCGGTAGGTCGACAGCGGCACGCGCTTGATGTAGCCGCCGTTGGAGACGGTGACGACCATGTCCTCGCGCTGGATCAGGTCCTCGATGTCGGCCTCGAATTCGAGGTCGAGGATCTCGGTCTTGCGCGGGGTGGCGAACTGGTCCTTCATCTCGACCAGCTCGCCGCGCAGGATCTCCAAGAGCTTCTCGCGACTCGCCAGGATCGTGAGGTATTCCTGGATCTCGGCGACGATGGCGCGCAGGTCGTCGCCGATCTTGTCCCGCTCCAGCCCGGTCAGGCGGTGCAGGCGCAGGTCGAGGATGGCGCGGGCCTGGGCCTCGGACAGGCGGTAGGTGCCGTCCTCGGCCAGCGGGCGGCCGGGTTCGTCGACCAGCGCGATCAGCGGCGCGATGTCGCCGGCCGGCCAGGCCGTGGCCATCAGCTCCTCGCGCGCCGTCTGCGGGTCGGGCGCGCGGCGGATCAGCTCGATCACGTCGTCGATGTTGACGACCGCGGTGGCGAGGCCGACCAGGAGATGGGCACGCTCGCGGGCACGGGCCAGCAGATAGCGGGTGCGCCGGGTGATCACCTCCTCGCGGAAGGCGACGAAGGCGTCGATGATCTGCTTCAGGTTCAGCAGCTCGGGCCGGCCGCCGTGCAGCGCCAGCATGTTGACGCCGAAGGAGGTCTGCAGCGGGGTCGAGCGGTACAGCTGGTTCAGCACCACGTCGGCGCTGGCGTCGCGCTTCAGCTCGACGACGATGCGGACGCCGTCGCGGTCGCTCTCGTCGCGCAGCTCGGAGATGCCCTCGACCGTCTTCTCGTTGACGACCTCGGCGATGCGCTCCATCAGCCGCGACTTGTTCACCTGGAACGGGATCTCGGTGAAGATGATCGCTTCGCGGTCCTTGCGGATCTCCTCGATGTTCGACCGGGCCCGCATCACCACGCTGCCGCGGCCGGTGGCGACGGCCGAGCGGATGCCGGAGCGGCCGAGGATCATGGCGCCGGTCGGGAAGTCCGGCCCCGGCACGATCTGGTTCAGCTCCTCGATCGTGATCGCCGGGTTCTCGATGGTGGCGAGGCAGGCGTCGATCACCTCGCCGAGATTGTGCGGCGGGATGTTGGTGGCCATGCCGACGGCGATGCCGCCGGCGCCGTTGACCAGCAGATTCGGGAAGCGCGACGGCAGCACCGTCGGCTCGGACTGGGTCTCGTCGTAGTTCGGCTGGAAGTCGACCGTGTCCTTGTCGATGTCGTCCAGCATCGCCTCGGCGGCCTTGGCTAGGCGCGCTTCGGTGTAACGCATCGCCGCCGGCGGGTCGCCGTCCATCGAGCCGAAATTGCCCTGCCCCTGGATCAGCGGCAGCCGCATCGAGAAGTCCTGCGCCATGCGGACCATGGCGTCGTAGATCGCCGTGTCGCCATGCGGGTGATACTTACCCATGACGTCGCCGACGACGCGGGCCGACTTCTTGAACGGCTTGGTCGAATCGTAGCCGCCCTCCTTCATCGCGAAGAGGATGCGGCGGTGCACCGGCTTGAGGCCGTCGCGCACATCCGGCAGGGCGCGGGAGACGATCACGCTCATGGCGTAATCGAGGTAGGAGCGCCGCATCTCCTCCTCGATCGTCACCGGGGTGATGTCGAAGTGGGGCGGCGTGGCGGAACGTTCGGTCAAGGCACTGTCCAGGCTGGCAAAAGGACGTGCCCGGTCAGCCTGCCGGGCGCGGCGACGCTAGCACGTTTCCGCACCTGCGAACAATCACGCCGGAGCAGCCCTCAGGCGGTCGCGCCGGCGGCCGCCGAAGCCCGGGCGTCGCCGCGCGCCAGCAGGTGGAAGCGGCCGGCCAGGAGGCCGACGGAGACCACGCTGGCGATCAGGATCGCCTCGAACAGGCCGACGGCGCCGCGGCCGAGATGGATGCCCAGGAACCAGCCCAGCGGCGCCATGATCACGACATAGGAGACGGTGTGCAGGAAGGTCGGCACCACCGCGTCGCCGCGGCCGCGCAGCGCGTTGGCCACGACCACCTGGCCGCCGTCGACGATCAGGATGAAGGTCGACACCAGGATCACCGGCACCACCAGCGGGATCAGCGCCGGATCGGTGGTGTAGGATTCGGCGATCGGAGCGGCCCAGACCCACAGCATGGCGCCCAGCAGCACCATGACGGCACTGTTGACGCCGAGGCCGACCCAGCCGGCCAACACCATGTCCTTCAAGTCGCGACGGCCATGCGCGACGCCCACCCGCACCGCGGTGGCCGACCCCAGCCCCAGCGCCACCATGAAGACCAGGGCGATCAGGTTCAGGCCGATCGAGAAGGCGGCCAGCGGCAGGGTGCCCAGGATGCCGGCGAAGAAGGTCAGCGCCGCGAAGGCCCCCGATTCGATGAAGATGCTGGCGCCGCCGCCATAGCCGAGCTGGCGCTGCTTGGCCCAGTCGCGCCAGCGCCAGCCGCGCCAGCGCCGGATGCCGAAGGCCGCGTGGCCCGGCATCAGCCAGACATAGATCACCAGGGCGGTGGCCAGGAAGATGCGCGACGCGGTGCTGGCCCAGGCGGCGCCTTCGGCCCCGAGCTCCGGAAAGCCCCAGGTGCCGAAGACCAGCAGCCAGTTGACCAGGGCGTTCAGCAGGTTGGCGACGATCATCGCGATCATGCCGGGCATCGGCCGCTTCAGCCCTTCCAGGAAGAAGGCGGTGACGGAATAGACCAGCGCCGCGGGCATGCCCCAGCCCAGGATGATCGCGATCTCTGCTCCCGCCCTCGACATCTCCGGCGTCTGGCCGGTCAGGGCGAACAGCGGCTCCAGGAAGTGGCACAGGATCATCAGGACAACGCCGATGCCGCCGCCATAGATCAGCGCCCGGTGCCAGACCGCGCCGCACTCCGCTGGCGCGTTGCGGCCCAGGGCGTTGGCGGTCATCACCAGCGTGCCGATGATCAGGCCGGTGCCGGTGCCGATCATGCTGCCGATCGGGGCGTTGGCGATCGACAGGTGAGCCAGGTCGGTGCTGCCGTATCGGCCGACGAAGAGCGTATCGACCAAGGCCATCAGGATCAGGCCGGCGCGGGCGATGATGACCGGCAGCGCCAGGCGCAGCAGCTCATGGACATGTCGCCGGACCCGGGCGCGCATCCAGCTTTCGCCCGGCCGGATCGGAACCTGGTACATCGCGGCGCCTCTCCCTTGGAGCGGCACCCTAGCAGCACAGCATGGCGGAAATCAGGGGTTCGAACGCCGGCCTGCCATGCGGCGGGCTGGGCAGTTCCCCCACCGACAGGGACCGGGTTAGGATGAGCCTTCCACCACCCGACAGGCTGCCGCCATGATCACCCTGACAGCCCTCGCCCTGTTCGCCGTGCCCGTCGCCCTCGCCGCCCTGATCCCCGGCCCGGCGCAGACGGCGCTGGTGGCGCGGGTGCTGTCGCGCGACGCCGGCGAGGCCCTGCCCTTCGTGCTCGGCATGGTCGCCGGCAACGCGCTGTGGCTGGCCGCCGCGGTGTTCGGCCTGTCGGCGCTGGCCCTGGCCTATGAGCCGGTCTTCGTCGCGGTGAAATGGGCCGGCATCGTCTATCTCGCCGTGCTGGCCTGGAAGCTGTGGCGCGCCCCGGCGGCGGAGCCGGATGCGGCGCCGCGCCGGACCGGCGGCTTTCTCGGTGGGGTCGCGCTGACGCTCGGCAATCCGAAGGCGGTGGTGTTCTTCGGCGCGGTGCTGCCGCAGGTGCTGGACCTGGCCGCGCTGGACGCGGCCGGCATCGCCGCGGTGTTCGCGGTGCAGGTCGGCATCGACCTCGCCGTTCAGTCCGCCTATGTGCTGGGTGCGGCCCGCGCGCGCCGCTTCTTCCGGTCGCCGCGCCGGCTGCGCCTGGCCAACCGCTCCGCCGCCGCGATGATGGCGGGGTCCGCCGCGTTGATCGCCAGCCGCGGCTGAGATCAGGCCGAGACCGGCGCGCCGGCCCCATGCGCCAGCCCTGAACAGAATCGTACAGACCATCTTCGATATTGTCGAATGGCGTACGTCTGCGTTCAGTCCCATCTTCCGACTCGGGACCGTCCGATGCATCGGCTCGGCCATCTCTCCTGACAGGATGATGTCAGGAGGGGTGGCGTAGTGTTCCACCATCGCCTCGGGTCGCCGGGGCCGGAGATGGAGGACCCGATGGCCGTTCTGACGGAGGTGGTGATGTACCGGGCCCGGCCCGGCGCCGCGGCCGAGACCGTGGTCACGGTGTCCGACGCCACCGGCCCGGTGATCATCGGGCGATACGGTATCGACACGGTCCCACAGCCGGCGCCGAAGGCGGCCGCCTGCCCGTTTTCCATGGCTTCCAGGAGATCGTCATGAGCACCCATGTCCTGCGCCTGCCGCTGCGTCAGCGCCCCGCCGGCCTGCTGGAGCGGATCTGGCGCCGCATCGCCGGCGGACCGGCACGGCCGGCCGCGCGGCAGAACCGGCTGCGGCTGGAGACGCTGAGCGACTCCGCCCGCAGCGACCTCGGCCTGCCGCTGGACACGAATTTCGACGCCGCGATCACCCGCATCGGCCTGATGGCCGTGGCCGGGCGGACGCTGCTGTGATGTCCGACGCTACTCCGCCACCTTGACCAGGAGCTTGCCGAAATTCTCGCCCCGGAACAGCCGCAGGAAGGTCCGGGGCGCGGTCTCCAAGCCTTCGGCCACATCCTCGCGGTAGCGGAGCCTGCCGTCGCGGATCCAGCCGGAGACGTCGCGCAGGAAGGCGGCGTGCTGGTCGGCGAAGTCGCTGACGATGAAGCCGCGCAGGGTCAGCCGCTTTGACAGCACGCTGCGCATCAGCGCCGGGACCTGGTTCGGCCCGCCCGGCAGGCCGGTGGCGTTGTACTGGGCGATCAGGCCGCAGACCGGGACCCGGGCGAAGGGGTTCAGCAGCGGCCATACCGCCTCCCACACCGCGCCGCCGACATTCTCGAAATAGACGTCGATCCCGTCCGGCACGGCGGCGCCCAGCCGCTCGGCGAAATCCGGCGCCCGGTGGTCGACCGCGGCGTCGAAGCCGAGCTCATTTGTCAGGTAGGCGCCCTTCTCGGCCCCGCCGGCGATGCCGACGACGCGTGCGCCCTTGATCTTGGCGATCTGCCCGACCGCCGATCCGACGGCGCCGGACGCGGCCGAGACCACCACGGTCTCGCCCGGCTTCGGCTGACCGATGGTGAGGAGGCCGGTATAGGCGGTCATCCCCGGCATGCCGAGCACGCCGACCGCGGTCGAGATCGGCCCCAGCGCCGGGTCGACCTGGCGCAGCCCGGCGCCGTCGGACAGGGCATAGTCCTGCCAGCCGATGCGGCCTTCGACGATGTCGCCCGGGGCGAAGCCGGGGTGGTTCGAGGCGACGACCCGGCTCACCGCGCCGCCGACCATGACCTGGCCGATCTCGACCGGCGCCGCGTAGGATTTCGCATCGCTCATCCGGCCGCGCATATAGGGATCGAGCGACAGCCACAGGGTGCGGAGCAGCAGTTGACCTGGCCCCGGCGCCGGCACGGGCTCCTCGACCAGGCGGAAATCAGTCTCTTTCGGCTCTCCGACCGGCCGCGCGGCCAGGAGGATCCGGCGATTCACATCGGTGCTCATGGCAGGCTCCCAGCTATGGATGGCGGGAGCTAAGCACCATTATCATGCGAGATGAAGGGATTTGATCCGATCAACACCGGCGGCACGCAAAATACGGCCGATGTCACGCGTTGCGGATGAAGACCGTGACGGTGACGGCTAGAAGCCCGACCGCGAGCGCCGGGCCGAAGGGCCGCATCTCGCGCCACTTCACGCCGCGCCAGGGCGCCATGGCCAGGGTGGCCAGCAGCGCCACCAGGCTGGCGACGATCAGCACCACGAGGCTGCCCTGCAGCCCGACCCACAGGCTGGCGGCGGTCAGGAACTTCAGGTCACCCCAGCCGATCCGGGCATTCCGATTGATCCGCTGCATCAGCCAAGCCGTGCCGGCCAGAAGAACGAGGGTGAGTACGGCGACGCCGAGCGAGAGGCCGAGGGTCTTGAGCGTCGGGCTGCGGACCAAGGCCTGGGCCAGCCCGCCCGCGGCCAGCGCCAGATTGCAGATATTCGGAATCCTGCTTTCGCGCAGATCGATCAGCACGATCGGCAGCAGGAGCAGGACCAGGAGGCCGAGGAAGATGAAATCCAGCCCGCCCATCAGTATCCGCCGTTGGAGACAGTCGCCGTGGCCGTCGGCCTGCTCGTCGGCAGCGGCAGCAATTCGCCCAGATCCGTGTCCGCTCCCCAGCCGCCGTTTCCTCCCGGCTTGGACGGATCGTAGCTCACCGTCACCTCGAACATGCGCTCATCCGAGGTTGACGGCGTGGCTGTTACGTCCCAACCGGCCGTACCCAAGATCGGCCCGTAGGCGGCAAGCACCGCCTCGGCCGTCTGCTTTGCCAGGGTCTCCCGTTCGCCTTTGTCCAGCCCGGCGACGGAGGCGCGCGCGCCTTCGGTCGCGGCCTGGTTGACGGCGAGCCAGGTGCCGAAGTGGATGCCGTAGATGATGATGCCGAAGAGCAGCATCACGAAGACTGGGGCGACCAGGGCGAATTCGACCGCAGCCAGCCCGGACTCGTCGGAAATCGAGGCGGGCCGCCTACGGCCCGCCTCCCCGGTTGCACGTCGTGCAGAGATGATCATGGCTGTTCCCATGAACGCTTGAAGAGAGTGACGAGCCTCTCGGGCTATCAGTTGGTGCCGCCCGTGCCGCCGGTGCCGGTGATCCTGTCACCGATATTGCTGAGGGCGGTTCCGATGTCTGCGGCCAGGTCCGTTGCCGCCGTAGCAATCCCGAGCGCGACCAAGGCTCCGAGGATGGCATATTCAACGGCTGAAATGCCTTGCTCGTCCCGAGCGATCTGGCGCGTCTTGTTAAAGATCTTCCGCAACATGATGTGACCTCCTGAACAACCGGGATCATTTTCGCCCCGCCTGCGGCCCCGGCGCCGCCGGCGGTGCCTTCATCACCGGATCAGCACGGGCACGCCGCAGCGCACCCCGGTGACGACGACATCCATGACACCCAGGCGGATGCCCAGGGCGGCGAGAAGATTGTCGACCAGCGGATCGAGAAGACCGTTGATCACGGGGTCGAGAAGCTGGTGCAGAGCGCCGACCGTGTTGCCGACCGCGTCCAGCTTGACCGGAATCAGGCAGAATCCGCCGAGGCTGATGATGCAGGCGCTTAGCTTGAGCACGGGCTCTTTGGTGACCGGGTCGATGGCACCGAGCTCGGCCAGCAGATTATCGATCATGCCGGCGCTGGCGACTGATTGCGCCACGTGGTCGTCGATATCGTCGCGATCGAAGACCAACTTCTGATACGGGCCGCCGCCCACATCGACCCCGGCCCGGCCCGAGACCCGGACAATTCCGATCAGGCCCAGCAGGCTGACATCCACCAGCGCGGCGGGCTGGAAGTCTTCAACGGTTAGCTCGTGGCTGAAATTTGTCATCAGATCGGGCGGCAACACACCGATGAAAGCCTTGGCTACGCCGCTTCTGGCCTCGACGGTCACAGTGGCGTCTTTGGCCGGCTCAAGCCCGCAGGAGATGTCCTTCAGCGTCGCATCCCCGTAGCCGGCTTCGACATAGAGCGGCAGCTGGATGCCCTGGCCGAGCAGCCCGAACAGATCCAGCAGTTGCAGTTTGAGCTGCAGCCGCACCTGCGCCGTGTGAACCGTCATCCCTTTCGGCCCAAAGGCGAAGGGCGGCGACTTGCGCGGCTCGATCACTGTCGCGGTGACCTGCAGCGACGCGATTCCGGGCAGCCCGACATCGAGCGCGGGGATGTAGATCGCATTGTGCTTGTTGGCCACCTGGATCGCCATGGTGACCAGCTGGAAGACGTTCAGGTCGGCGGCCAGCGCCGTGGGCGCCTTCGACTCGCCGATCGGCAGGTTCTTCCAAACACCGAGATCCAGCAGATCGCCGACAGTCAGTTCCGGATTGCCGGCGATCTGCCCCTGCAGCGACGCCAGGCCATCGATCGTGACGCCGGCGACGGCGCCGGCCGTGCTCAGCGCATCGATCGCTGCCTGCAGCAGATCGCCGACGCCGACCGTGGCGTCGAGCAGCCCGCCATAGGTGCCGGCCGAGACGTCGATATTGACCGCGAGCGCGTCGAGGAAGGTCAGCGCGTCGATATCGGCGTTCAGAAGCCCTTCGTACTGGACCGCCGTCAGGTTGATCCGGGTGCCCAGCACATTGCCGAGGACGGCGTTGAGCAGCGCGCTCTTCTGGGTGTCGATCGCGACCAGGCCGGTTCCGGCCTGGAAGCCGGCCTCGTCGATCCGCGCGGCGGTGGCCTGGACGCTGACCTTGTGCAGGTTGGGGTCATCGGCCCCCGGTGTCCCGCCGATCTGCCCGCTGCCCTCATCGTCCGACAGCACGGCACGGGACAGCACGCCCGGCACGATCGTCTGGGCCGATACCATGACCGCGTTCTCCGCCGGCGGACTGGTCCCGTCCGGGCAGGTGGCGAGGCCCGGCAGAAACCGGGCGGACGGCGGCGAGATGGCGACGTCCGGGCAATAGGTGCCGAGGGTGGTGGACACCAGCGCCTCGGTATCGAAACCGTTGCGCTGCAACAGATCGCCAGCGATCGCCGAGGCGTTGGCCGGGTTCTGCGCCGCCGACAGCGCCGCCATGTCGGTGGCCGCCTGCAAGTGGCGGCGCTGGGCGTACCAGAGGCCGACATCGGTCGCCAGAGCGGCGGTGCCGATCAGCGGCAGCAGCATGAGGGCAGCAAAGGGCGCGATCGCGCCGCGGTCGCCGAAGATGCCGGGCTTCATGGCTGCCCTCCCGATGATCCGGTCATGCCGCCCGGTCCGAAGCCGGAATCGGACCCGCCATAGGATCGGCTGTTCCCGCTCGGCAGCGGCTTGCCGATGTCCTGCATGTAGTTCTGGTAGATTTGCGTCGCCTCGCCGGCGGCGAGGCCGCCCTGGCCCGCCCCGCGCGGTACCGATTGCTGCTGCGCCCGCAGCACCTGCAGGGTGCGATTGGACTCGAACCAGTCGGGCTGCGCCGGCCGGGCTGGAACCAGCGTCTGCTGCGCCCCCGCCGTGGCGACCGGCAGCAACAGAAGGGCGGCGCACAGCGCCGGCAGCCGGGCTCTCGTCGCGGCCGGTCGGGTCATGGCTGGGTCTCCGAAGCTTGCGCCAGGCGCCGCGGGGCGGCCGCGGGGCTGGTGCCGGCGGTGGTCGGCGCCCGGATCTGGCCGCGCGCGGTCCTGATCATCTGCTCGACCGCCCGCCGCTCCTTGGCGTCGGCGATGCGGGCGATCATCGACTTCGCCGCATCCCCCTGGCCGGCGACGTCGAGGCAGAGAATCAGGTTGTTGCGGACCTGGGCGTTCTCGGGCGCCAGCTCGCTGGCCTGGCGCAGCGTGAACAGCGCCTCGTCATAGGAGGCGATGCGCATCTCGGCGAAGCCGAGGTCGTTCAGGTATTTGACGTTGATCGGCTGGCGCCGCACCGCCTCGTGGAACTGCGCCCGGGCCTTGGCCCAGTCGCCGCGCCCGGCGGCGACGCGGCCGAGCCCGTCATAGGCCGCCGCCGCCTGGTCGCCGTTCACAAGCTCGCGGTAGATCCCTTCCGCCCGGTCGTAGTCTTGGATATCAAGGAACGCGTCGGCCCGCAGCACCTGCGCCCGGAGATCGCCAGGGTGGCGGTTGTCGTAATCGTCGAGATAGGCCAGCGCGGCCCGCGACTTGCCGCCCTGCCGCAGCTTGTCGACGATGCCGAGATAGAGGTCGCGCGAATTCTCGGCGTCGAGCGGCGCCGCCTGCGGCAGCTGGTCGGCCGGAGACGGCTCGCGCCGCGCCGGGCTGTCGCCGCCGAACAGGCTGGAGCAGGCCGTCAGCCAGGGCAGCGTCGCCAGCACAGAGAGACGAAGCGCCATCCGCATCATCGGCCCAGCCCCGACAAGGTCTTGAGAATGGAGACGATGGCCGGCGCGGTGAGCACGATGAACAGGGCCGGCATCAGAAACACGATCATGACGACGGTCATCTGGGTGGTCTTGCGGCCGATGCTCTCGCGGGCGGTCGAGACCCGCCGGTCGGAGAATTCGCGCACGAATTCCCGCAGCGCCGGCCCCAGCTCGGTGCCGTAGACCAGGGTCTGCTTGAACAGCGAGGTGACCTCGCGGGTGCCGTTGACGGCCAGCCGCTCGGCCCAGCGGTCCAGCGCCTGATCGTAGCCCATGCCGCGCTGCAGGTCATCGACCAGGATGCGCAGCGACTGGTGGATCCGCGGCATCGACCCTCCATCCGCCTGGGCCAGGGAGCGGAAGCACTGGTCGAGGCTGACGCCGCTCTCCAGCATCAGCAGCAGGATGTCGAGGGCGAAGGGCAGCTCGGCGCCGATCCGGCGCTGCCGCATCGCGGCCAGCGAGCGCAGCACGAACTTGGCGCCGACATAGACCATGCCGCCGGCGGCCAGCGGATAGAAGCGCGCCAGGCCGGACCAGCGGCCCGTCAGCCACAGCGCCAGCGCGACGGCGACGATCGCAGCCAGCGCCGCGGCGAAGCGCAGGGCGGCAAAGACGATCAGGCTGCGCGGGTCGTAGAAGCCGGCAGCACGCAGGGACTGCAGGATCTCCTCGCGATCCTTGCCGCCGCCGACCAGGATCCGCTCGAACGGCTTCAGCCAGCCAACCGCGCCGACCTCGCCGATATGGGACCGGCCGGAGATCCCGGTCAGCCGTCGCCGCAGCCTCGCCTCGCCCACCGTGCCGCGCAGGCCGAGCCCGAGCAGAAGCACGGTCGAGCCTGCGGTGAGGAGGAGGACAACGAGCTCGCGCGGCATGGCCTAGAACTCCAGCCGCATGATGCGACGCATGATGAGGATGCCGAGCAACTGCAGCCCGACCGCAATCGCCGCCAGCCGGGGGCCCTGCTCGGCTTCGAGGAAGAACAGTACGTAGCTCGGCTTGACCATGCCGATCATCGCCGCGGCGATGATCGGCATCAGGCCGAGGATGATCGCGCTGAATCGGATCTCCGCCGTCGCCGCCTTGAGTTCGCGCCCTACCCGCGCCCGGTCGCGCAGGATCTGCACCAGATTGGCAAGCACTGCCGACAGCCGGCCGCCGAAGCGGAAATTGGTCTCGATCGCCGTCGCCAGCATGTACAGCTCCGGCACCTCCAGCCGGCCGGCGAGCCAGGACACCGCCTCCGGAATCGGCGCACCGTTGTTGATGCGGCGGATCATCGGCTGCAGGTAACGCAGCAGCGCCGGCGACGCATGTTCCGCCGCCTTGAGCAACGCCTGCTGCGTCGAGTTGCCGACCATCAGCAACTGGCGCACGGCGTCGAGGAACATCGGCAGGCCGGCGATGAAGGCGTTGAGGCGCCGGCTGGCCAGGTGCCCCAAGACGTAGAGGCTGCCGGCCGGGACGGCCGCCGCAACCGCGGCCGCCGCGATCGGGCCGAACAGCCAGGCGAGACCGGCGACGATGCCGGCCAGCAGCAGGCCGGCGGCGACAAAGAGGCGCGGCGACAGCGCCAGGTCGGCCCTGGCCAGCCACAGCCGCAGCAGACGCGGCATCCGGGCCGGGGCGGCGGTCCACCCGGCGGCCGCCGTCTCGCCGATCGGCACCGCGCTGCGCAGCGCCTGCAGCCGTTCCTGTACCTGCTGCTGCCGGCGGCGCTGGGCGCGGCCGGCCAGCAGGCTCAGCCCGGCCATGACGAACAGCGCCAGGATGCCAAGCAGCAGGAAGCCGAAGCCGGTCATGGCGCCACCCCCATGGCGGCCCGAAGGTCGGGCGCGCCGACCAGCCGGTGAGCGTAGAACGGGCGCGCCGAATGGACCCGGAACTCGCCGAGCCCGCTCAGCGGCGGCTGCTCCTCGAAAGTGAAGAGTTGGTTCAGGCTGTAGCTGTCGCCCTCCAGGCCGGTCAGCTCGGAGACCGAAGTAACTCGCCGCTTGCCGTTGGCCATGCGGTTGACCTGGACCATGATCTGGACGCTGTTGGCGATGTAGCGTCGCAGGGTCTTCGGATCGGCCGTGAGGCCACCGAAGCCGAGCAGCATCTCCAGCCGGCCGAAGGCGTCGCGGCTGGTATTGGCGTGCATCGTCGCCATCGACCCGTCATGGCCGGTGCTCATCGCCTGCAGCATCTCGACCGCCTCGGCGCCGCGCACCTCGCCCAGGATGATACGATCGGGCCGCATCCGCAGGGCGTTGCGCACCAGGTCGCGGGCGGTGACCTCGCGGCTGCCGTCGAGATTGGGCGGCCGCGTCTCCAGCCGCACCACATGGCTCTGCCGCAGCTGCAGCTCGGCCGCGTCCTCGATGGTGATCAGCCGCTCCTTCTCCTCGATATAGCCGCTGAGCATGTTGAGCAGGGTGGTCTTGCCCGAGCCGGTGCCGCCGCAGATCAGGATGTTGAGGCGCGAGCGCACGGCGGCGGCCAGAAAGCCCAGCATCTCCGAGCTCATCGAGCCGAGCCGCACATAGTCCTGCCCGCCCATGGCATGGACCCGGAACTTGCGGATCGACACCATCGGCCCGTCCAGCGCGACCGGCGGGATCACGACATTGACCCGCGACCCGTCTGGCAGGCGAGCGTCGACATAGGGCGTCGCCTCATCCACTCGGCGGCCGATCGGGCTGACGATGCGCTGGATGATGTTCATCAGATGCGCACTGTCGCGAAACCGGACCGGCACTGCCGAGAGCTGGCCGCCGCGCTCGACATAGATCCGAAACGGCCCGTTGACGATCACGTCGTCGATCGTCGGGTCCTTCAAAAGCGGCTCGATCGGGCCAAGGCCGACCACCTCGTTCTGCACCTCGGACGCCAGAAGCGCCCGCTCGGCGGCGTTCAGCGCCAGCCCTTCCTTGGCGGCGAAGCGGGTGATGCCCTGCTCGACACCGTCCCGGATCATCGCCGCGCTGGCGGTCTCGGCGGTGATGCCGAGCGCCTCGAGCTGCTCCAGCACGAGGTTGAAGATGGCGAATTTGGTGCGCTGATAGCCGTCGGTGGTGCGCAACTCGGCGGCGGCCAGCTCGGGATCCGCCGCAGCTCTCATTCCAACGCTGTTGATCAGCCCTGCCATCGCCGGGCCCTCACGATGTCCGCAGCCGGCCGAACAGGCCGATGCCGCGCGATGCCGACCGGGCGGTCGGGCTGGAGGCCGACGCGCCCTCGGCCGCGAGCTTCTCCAGCGTCCGGCTATAGGACGCGCGCGGCTGCTCCAGCACCAGCGGGCGGCCGGCGTTGAGCGCGTTGATCAGCTCGATCCGGGCCGCGGGCAGCCGCACCGACCGGCGCACGCCGAGCGCCTCGCGCATCTGCTCCTCGGTCAGGCCGATCCCCGGCATATGGTCCTCGACCACCAGGGTAACGCGGTCTAACATCTGGGCGTTTGGGCCGATCTGGACCAAGAGGTCGCGGCAGGCCTTGACCGCGGTGAACTTCTGTGGCGCGACGAGATAGATGCGGCCGGCGGCGCGGACGAACTCGTCGAGCAGGCCGGGATGGCGGATGCCGCCGGCGTTCAGCACCACCTCGCCGAACAGCGCGCGCAGCACCAGCAGCATCGAGACGATGGCATCGGGCGCGATGTCGTGCACCTCCTCCCCCGCCACGGCCAGGGGCAGGATGTGCAGCCCGGAGGCGACATGATGGCCGAGCGCCGAGGACAGCAACGTGCGATCCAGCCGCGACAGGTCCTGGACCGCATCGCGCATGGTGTAGTTGAGCGGCACGTTGAGTGCGGCGCCGGCTTCGCTCGACGGCAGCGCGCCGTCGACCAGCAGCGCCCCGCCCGCCGCCTTGGCCCGCAGCACCGCGAGATTGACTGCGAACAGCCCCTCGCCGCCCGGCTGCCCGCTGAGCACCAAGGTCATGGTGCCGCTGCCGCCGGTGTCGCCGCGGGGGGCGCCGGCCAGATGCGGGCCGAGCTGGCCGCGCAGGGCCTCCCGGTCGCTGCCGCGGTCGATGACGTCCGCGGCCCCGGCGCGGATCACCCGCAGCACCGACCGGGCATCCCCCTCGTCGCCGAGCACGATGATCGGCGCGTCCGGATCGGCGCCGGCCAGAGCGCGGACCGCTTCGGTGAGGGCGGTGCCGAAGCCTTCGACCGGATCGGCGTCAAGCAGGATCAGATCCGGCTTCGCCTTGCCGCACAGCTCCGCCAGCGGCGCTGTCTCCGGCGCCGAGCGGATGACGGCGGCCGTCCCTTCCAGGGCGGCGATCAGGCCGGAGGCGAGGGCGGTGTCGGTGGTGGCGGCAACGATCCGGAACATCGGCGGCCTACCTCATCAGCCCGTAGGGTGCGAGATGATCCTGAACCTGGTCAACGTTCAGGATCATGTCGCCGATGGTCGGATTGTACTTGCGCGTATCCACCCCGGGCAGCGGCGGGATCTTGCCGGGCGCCAGGGGCGTGACCAGCCGCGGCGTCGCGACGATGATCAGCTCCTGCCGCTCCTGCTGGTTGTTGGTGCTCTTGAAGAAGGCGCCGATGATCGGGAGGTCGCCGAGCCAGGGGAACTTGCTCTCGTTGATCTGGCTGTTGCTGTACATCAGGCCGGCCAGGATGAAGCTCTGGCCGTTGCCCAGCTCGACCGTGGTCGAGGTCGAGCGGCGGCGGAAGGCCGGCACGCTGAAGCCCTGGAACTCGAGCGCATTGGCGAAGTCCAGCTCGCTGACCTCGGGCGCGACCTTGAGCACGATGCGCTTGTCCGACATCACCACCGGCGCGATCTCCAGCTTCACGCCGTATTCGTGGTACTCGATCGTCACGGTGCCGAGCGACGCGCCGCCCTGAGGCACCGGGATCGGCACCTCGCCGCCGGCCAGGAACTCGGCTTGGTCGCCGGAGCGGACCAGCAGCGTCGGCTGGGCCAGGAGCTGGGTCAGACCGGCCTGCGACAGCGCGCTCAGGATGCCGAGGATGCCGTTGCGCGGATCGCCGAGGAACAGGTTGAAGGCGCTGGCCAGCGGGACCGAGGCCGAGAGAGACAGGTTGGGGTTGGCCTGGAAGCTCTGAAGCGAGTTCGGGCCGACGATCGCCCCCTGGAAGTCGCTGCCGCCCAGCGCCGCGAAGTTGAAGCCGAGGGCCCGCAGCGTGGTCGACGACACCGCCGCGAACTGGATGTCGACCGCGACCATCTGGTTGCCGGTGACCCGGGTCAGGTCGACGACGTTACCGCCGCCATAGGCGCGGGCGATGCTCGAGGCCCGGGCGTGGGAGTCGAGATCCGGCACCGTGCCGGACAGCACCAGCGTGTCGCCGTCGCGGTTCACCCGCACCCCCTGCAGCCCGGGCTGACCACGGATCTGCCGAGCCGGATCACCGCGGTCGGGGATGGTGGGCAGGGCGACAGCCGGGGCGCCGCCCACTGTGACGTCGTAGGAGACCCCCTGATCCGACTGGGCGGTGAAGATGCTGAGCGTGGTCTTGCCGGATTGCAGCCCGGTGATCTGCAGTTGGTCCTCGTTCAGCGCAGTCGCGTCTATGACGCCACCCTGGCCGACGACGATGCGGGTGATCGGCGCCGGCAGGTTGAGCACGCGCTGGGCCCCGACGCCGAGCCGCAGTTCCTCTGCCCCCGCGATCTGAGAGACGAGGACGAGAACCGCGACGCACAGCATGCGGACCACAAACCTCATCGCCGCTCTCCGGACGTCTTGGGATAGATCAGCTGGGTCTTGTCGCCGACGATCAGCTCGATCGGCTTTTGCTGCGGCGGCTCGGTTGCTGCCGGCGGCGGGGTCGGGCCGCGGATGTCGGAGAGCTTGGCGGTGTTGTCCCCGACGAGTTGCAGGTCGTCGGAGCCGCGCAGGGACAGGTAGAAGGAGCCCAGGCTGCGGGCCAGGGCGAATTTGGCGATCTGGTCGGGCGTCATCGCCAGGCTGATAGTCCGCGACGGTTCGCTGCGGCGCCCTGCGGCGCCCGCGGCTTGCTCGGCGGCGGCCTGGGCCAGGGTCGGGTCGCCGAGAGTGGAGCCGACGGTGAGCACGAGCACGTCCTGCAGCACCGTGCGCGCCTCACTCGCATCGCTTTCCGGCCGCTCCAGCGCGCCCTGCTTGCTCAGGACGGTGTCCGGCAGCACGAGCTGGATGTCGACCCTGTCTCCCGGCCGGACGAACTGGCTGACCGCGATCTCGTCATTGGTCAGGATGCTGATCGCGCGGTAGCCGGCGGGAACCAGCGCGGCGAGGCCCGCCTGGGCCGGATCGGCGGAGATCGTGGAATCGAGTAGGAGCTGCTGCGCCATGATGTCGGCCGTCGCCACCTTGCCGACCACGTCGCCGATCGCCGTCCGCGCCCCGTGCGGCACCGCGCCGACGATCGAGGTGGTGGCCACGTCCTCGCGGGTAATCGCCTGCCCGCGCGCGATGAACCGGGCGGCCGTCATGACGCCGAACACCTTCACATCGGCGGGCGCAGGCTGAACCACCGGTGCTGGCGTAGAGGCCTGGCTCACCGGCACGGAACTCTTGTAGATGCCGTAAGCAATCAGCGAAGCCGCTCCAAGCCCCCCAAGGACCAGATAAGCTCGTGTCAGCGCATTCGTGTTCATCGGTGGGAGGCTTCAAGGTACATATCAAAACCATACAGCCTGCCAGACGGGCGGCATTGCCAAACCTACTCGCCTAGCGCCTTAGGATTCCAGAGTATTTGTTCATTCCCCGCATTCCCTAAAAGATGAGTTAAACTAGCAGTAATAGCCGACTATGTAGCACAAACCAGACAACGACACAAGCTTTATTAGGTTTCGTAAAGACAGCAGCAGATCTTACTAGAATCCGGAAAGCAGAAAAAGCTGCATACCATATTATGCATGAGAATGAACCTACGCTGCGTCGGAGTATTTTCCTAGAAATCCGACCGAGAGTTGCAAACTATATCGAAATATATGGAGTATTTATTTATGTCCATTTTTTTGTCTAGCCTCGCATCGAGAAAACCTTCAGCCGTGTCATGGCGGCCACGACCGCTGGTTGTGGGTGACTGAGGCGGATTATGCCCTCTGCATGTCTTTAAGTACTCCTTAAGCATCTCCGAAGCGACCTCGCCGCCATTCTCCTCCGACAGGCGGATGCCGATCGGCGGCATCGATTGCCGGTTGCCAAACGCCGCCGCCCGACTAATCTGCAAACGATTGCAGCGGACATCAGAATCCGTTCGTCGAGACCACAGGAGGAACCATGTCCGGGAAACACCTGACCGCTCTCGCCGCTCTTGCCCTCGCCGCGGCAGCATCCTCGGCCGCCCTCGGCGCCGAGATCACCTTCGCCTGCGGCTCGACCGGCATCCAGTCGAGGCTGTGCGACGAGGCGGCCAAGGCCTGGTCGGCCAAGACCGGCAATACGGTCAAGGTCGTCGCCGCCCCGCAATCGACCTCGGAACAGCTCGCCCTCTACCAGCAGTTCCTCACCGGCAAGTCGAGCGACATCGACGTGTTCCAGGTCGACGTGATCTGGCCCGGCATCCTCGGCAGCCACTTCGTCGACCTGAAGCAGTATGTCGACCAGGCCACGATCGACCAGTATTTCCCGAACATCGTTCAGGGCCTGACCCGTGACGGCCAGCTGCTGGCCCTGCCCTGGTATACCGATGCCGGGCTGCTGTACTACCGCCAGGATCTCCTGGACAAGTACAAGCTCAAGGTACCCGGGACCTGGGCCGAGCTGACCGCGGCCGCCAAGACCATCCAGGAGGGCGAGCGCCAGGCCGGCAACGACCGCTTCTTCGGCTTCGTCTTCCAGGGCCGGGCCTATGAGGGGCTGACCTGCGACGCGCTGGAATGGATCGCCAGCTTCGGCGGCGGCACCGTCGTCGGCCAGGACGGCAAGATCACGATCGACAACCCGCAGGCGGCCAAGGCGCTGGACACCGCCGCCTCCTGGATCGGCACCATCGCCCCCGACGGCGTGCTGAACTATATGGAGGAGGATGCCCGCGGCGTGTTCCAGTCCGGCAACGCCGCCTTCATGCGCAACTGGCCCTATGCCGCCAGCCTGGCGGAGGCGGCCGACAGCCCGGTCAAGGGCAAGGTCGGCTATGCGCCACTGCCGAAGGGCGAGGGCGACGGCGCCCGCAACGCCGCGACGCTGGGCGGCTGGCAGATCGCGGTCTCGAAATACTCGGAGAACCCGAAGGAGGCGGCGGCCTTCGCCATCTACCTGACCTCCCGGGACGAGCAGAAGCGACGGGCCCTGGAGGGCGGCTACCAGCCGACCATTCCGGCGCTGTACGAGGATGCCGAGCTGCTGCAGAAGCGGCCGTTCTTCAAGACGACGCGGCAGATCCTGGACAGCGCGGTGGCAAGGCCGTCCGCGGTGACGGGCGAGCGATACAGCGAGGTCTCGTCACTGTTCTGGAACGCGGTCCACAGCACCTTGTCGAAGCAGGGCGACGGCGCCACCAACCTGGCGCAGCTGCAGAAGGACCTGAACCGGCTGAGCCGCGGCGGCCGCTGGTGAGCATCACGGGATAACGGAAGCACGAAGGGAGACGGAATGTCGGTCAAGGTCATCCAGGTCGGCCTCGGCGGCTGGGGCATGAACTGGGCCCACACCATCCTGCCGCAGGTCAAGGCGGTCGATGTGGTCGGCTTCGTCGACGCTAGCCCGGAGGCGCTGAAACGGGCCCAGGAAACCCTCGGCCTGGCCGAGGACAAATGCTTCCCCAGCCTAGACGCGGCTCTCGCCGCGCTCGATGCCGAGGCGGTCCTGGCGGTGCTGCCGACCGCCGGGCACAAGAGCGTCAGCGAGGCGGCGCTCAAGGCCGGCAAGCATGTGCTGGTCGAGAAGCCCTTCACCTCGACGCTGGAAGAGGCGCAGGAGCTGATCGACCTGGCCAAGCGGGTCGACCGGCTCCTGATGGTCAGCCAGAACTACCGCTACATGTCGGCGGTGCAGATGGTGGCCGACCTGGTGCGCGACGGCACCTATGGCCGGCCGCTGTCGGCACTGATCGACTTCCGGCAGAACTGGAAGGTCACCGGGCACCGTTACCACGACATCCCAGGCCCGCTGCTGCTGGACATGGCGATCCATCATTTCGACCTGATGCGCATGATCTTCGGCGAGAATGTGCAGCGTGTCGCCTGCCGCAGCTGGAACACGCCGGACAGCCCGTTCAAGGACCACGCCGCCGCCCATGCCCTGCTGGCGCTCGAGAACGGGCTGATGGTGTCCTACAACGGCTCCTGGGTGTCGCGCGGCACGCCGACCACCTGGACCGGCGAATGGGCGATCGAATGCGAGGAGGGGCAGCTGGTGTGGCAGGCCCGCGGCATGGCCGGCGAGATCGCCGACAAGCTGGCGCTGCGCAAGCCGGACGGGTCGGTCCGGGACCTGCCGATGAAACCGCTGGCGCTGATCGACCGGGCCGGCACGCTGAACGCCTTCGCCGCCGCTGTCCACGGCAAGCCGCCGCGCTACTTCACCTCGGGTGAGGACAACATCCATTCCCTCGCCACCAGCTTCGCCTGCATGCGGTCGGGCGCCCAGGACGGCACATGGGTGTCGCTGTCCGAAATCCTTCCCTGACCGCGCAATCCCGGAGACGAGCGACATGACCCTCCCCCGCCTGCTGGTCTGGAACGAGTACCGGCACGAGCTGCAGAACCCCGAGGTCTCGGCGATCTATCCCGACGGCATCCACGAGGCCATTGCCGACCCGCTGCGCCAGCGCGGCTTCCCGGTCGCGACCGCGACGCTGGACCAGCCCGAGCACGGGCTGACCGACGAGGTGCTGAACGGCGCCGACGTCCTGCTCTGGTGGGGCCACAAGGCGCATGAGGAGGTGTCGGACGCCGTGGTCGAGCGGGTGCGCCGCCACGTCATGGGCGGGCTCGGCCTGATCGTGCTGCATTCCGGCCACTACTCGAAGATCTTCCGCCGGCTGATGGGCACCAGTTGCAGCGTCAACTGGCGGGTGCACGGCAAGGACGGCGAGACCGAGCGGATCTGGGTGACCGCCCCGGCGCATCCGATCGCCGCCGGGCTCGACCGCTACATCGAGCTCCCGCAGGAGGAGATGTATGGCGAGTTCTTCGACGTGCCGGAGCCGGACGAGCTGGTCTTCGTCAGCTGGTTCAAGGGCGGCGAGGTGTTCCGCAGCGGCCTGACCTATCGCCGCGGCTATGGCCGGATCTTCTACTTCCGGCCGGGGCACGAGACCTTCCCGAGCTACCACACCGCCGAGGTGCAGACGGTGATCGCCAACGCCGCGTCCTGGGCCGCCCAGCCCGGGGTGCGCCGCACGCCGCCCGACAATATGCGGCGGGAGCCGATCGAAGCGATCGGCTGAGCGCCGCGCATAAAATGTATCCAATCTGACCCGCCGATTGCATCCAATCCGGGCAGAACGGACCGGCATCGCCAGCGCCGACAGCCCGTCGGCGAGTCTGGCCCGCGGCTTGCGTGTGCGCTGCCCGACGTCAATCGGGAGCCGACATGCGAAACTTCATCCTCAAGGCGGCCGTGGCGGCCATGCTCGCCGTCACGGCCTGCGGCGGCGCCCAGGCGCAGGGCACGCTGCGCATCGGCATGACCGCGTCCGACATCCCGCTGACCACGGGGCAGACGGACAATGGCGGCGAAGGCATGCGCTTCATGGGCTATACGGTCTATGACGCGCTGATCAACTGGGACCTGTCGAGCGCGACCGGTCCTTCGGAGCTGGTGCCCGGCCTTGCCACCGCCTGGGGCCTGGACCCCGGCGATGCGACCAAGACCAGATGGCTGTTCAAGCTGCGGCAGGGCGTCAAGTTCCATGACGGCTCGGACTTCACCGCCGATGCGGTGGTGTGGAACCTCGACAAGCTCTTGAAGACCGACAGCCCGCAATACGACCAGCGCCAGGCGGCGCAGGGCAAGTCGCGCATTCCGTCGGTCGCGTCGTACCGTGTGGTCGATCCCCTGACCGTCGAGATCGTCACCAAGGCGCCGGACGCCACCCTGCCCTACCAGCTTGCCTGGATCATGATGTCCTCTCCCGCCCAGTGGGAGAAGGTCGGGCGCAACTGGGAGGCCTTCGCCAAGACCCCGTCCGGCACCGGCCCGTGGAAGTTGACGGCCTTCATGCCGCGTGAGCGGGCCGAACTGGCCCCGAACCCGGATTATTGGGACGAGGCCCGGGTGCCGAAGCTCGACAAGCTGGTGCTGCTGCCGCTGCCCGAGGCCAATGCCCGGGTCGCCGCGCTGCGCTCCGGCCAGGTCGACTGGATCGAGGCGCCGGCGCCGGATGCGGTGGAATCGCTCAAGGGCGCCGGATTCCAGATCGTCACCAACGCCTATCCGCACAACTGGACCTGGCACCTGTCGCGCGGCGAAGGCTCGCCCTGGAACGACATCCGCATCCGCAAGGCGGCCAACCTGGCAATCGACCGCGACGGCATGACGGAGATGCTGTCCGGCCTGATGATCCCGGCCCAGGGGTTCCTGCCGCCGGGCCACCCCTGGTTCGGCCATCCCAGCTTCGAGCTGAAATATGATCCCGAGGCGGCCAAGGCGCTGATGGCAGAAGCCGGCTATGGCCCGGACCATCCGCTCGCGACCAAGATCCTGATCTCCTCCTCCGGCTCCGGCCAGATGCAGCCGCTGCCGATGAACGAGTTCATCCAGCAGAACCTGGCCGAGATCGGCATCCAGGTCGAGTTCGAGGTGGTGGAGTGGAACCAGCTGATCAACATCTGGCGGGCCGGCGCGAAGGACCCGAGCGCCCGCGGCGCCACCGGAATGAACTATTCCTACTTCATCCAGGATCCCTTCACCGGTTTCATCCGGCATCTGCAGTGCAACCTGGCGGCGCCGGCCGGCACCAACTGGGGCGGCTATTGCGACCCGGAGATGGACGCGCTGTTCGACCAGGTGCGCCAGACCTTCGATCCGGCGGAGCAGGCCAAGGTCCTGCAGAAGATCCATGAGAAATACGTGAACGACGCCCTGTTCCTGATGGTGGCGCATGACGTCAACGCCCGGGCCATGAGCGGCAAGGTGAGGGGCTTCGTCCAGGCCCAGAACTGGTTCCAGGACTTCTCGCCGATCACCATGGAACCCTGACGCCGGCGGGAATCGAGCGATGCTCCTCTATGTCCTGCGACGGCTGCTCTACGTCCTGCCGGTGGCGCTCGGCGTCAGCCTGGTGTGCTTCCTGCTCGTCCATCTGGCGCCCGGCGATCCGCTGACCGCGGTGATGCCGATCGACGCGACGGCCGAGCAGCAGGCCGAGATGCGGACCGCCTACGGCTTCGACCGGCCGCTGCCGGTGCAGTACGGGCTGTGGCTGTGGAAGGTGGCGCAGGGCGATCTCGGCCGGTCGATCGCGACCGGCCGGCCGGTCGCGTCGGAGGTCGGGCGGGCGGTGGGGAACTCCTTGATCCTCGCCGCCGCAGCCACCCTGATCGGCTTCACCTTCGGCACCTTCTTCGGCTTCGTTGCCGGCTATTTCCGCGGCAGCGCGCTGGACAAGGCCGCCTCGGTCCTCTCCGTCTTCGGGGTCAGCGTGCCGCATTACTGGCTCGGCATCGTGCTGGTGATCGTGTTCTCGGCCACGCTCGGCTGGCTGCCGCCGACCGGGGCCGGGCCGGACGGCTCCGGCAACTGGTGGCCCGATCTCGATCATCTCCGCTACCTGATCCTGCCGGCCGTCACCATGTCGGTGATCCCGATGGGCATCATCGCCCGCACGGTGCGGGCGATGGTCGGCGACATCCTCAACCAGGAGTTCGTCCAGGCGCTGCGCGCCAAGGGCCTGGGCGAGCGCAGCGTGCTGGCCCATGTCGTCCGCAATGCCGCGCCGACCGCCCTGGCGGTGATGGGGCTGCAGCTCGGCTATCTGCTCGGCGGCTCGATCCTGATCGAGACGGTGTTCGCCTGGCCGGGCACCGGCTTCCTGCTCAACGCCGCGATCTTCCAGCGCGACCTGCCGCTGCTGCAGGGCACCATCCTGGTGCTGGCCCTGATCTTCGTGTTCCTCAACCTCCTGGTCGACGTGCTGCAGACCGCGCTCGACCCGCGCATCCAGCGGGGCTGACCGATGACGGCGATCGCCGAAACCATGGCCCGGAGCCCCGCGCGGCGCGGCTACTGGGCGAATGTCGGACGGCGGCTGATGCGCGACCCGGTGGCGATGGTCGCCCTCGCCGTGATCGTCGCGATCGTCCTGGCGGCGGTGCTGGCGCCCTGGATCGCCCCGGCCGACCCGGTCAAGGGCACCATGGCCCGCCGGCTGAAGCCGGTGGGCTTTCCCGGCTACCTGCTGGGGTCGGACGAGCTCGGCCGCGACATGCTGACCCGGCTGATCTATGGCGGCCGACTGTCACTGTTCCTGGGGGTGACGCCGGTGCTGTTCGCCTTCGTCCTGGGCTCCGGCATCGGCATCGCCGCCGGTTATGTCGGCGGTCGGATCAACACGCTGGTGATGCGCGTCATCGACGTGTTCTTCGCCTTCCCGTCGGTGCTGCTGGCGATCGCGCTGTCCGGCGCGCTCGGCGCCGGCATCCTGAACGCGATCGTGTCGCTGACCGTGGTGTTCGTGCCGCAGATCGCCCGGGTGGCCGAAAGCGTTACCACCCAGATCCGCGGCCGCGACTATGTCGAGGCGGCCCGCCTGTCCGGCGCCGGCCCGGTCACCATCATCCGGGTCCATGTGCTCGGCAACGTGCTGGGGCCGATCTTCATCTACGCCACCAGCCTGATCAGCGTGTCGATGATCCTGTCCTCGGGGCTGTCCTTCCTCGGCCTTGGGGTCAAACCGCCGGAGCCGGAATGGGGCCTGATGCTGAACACCCTGCGTACCGCGATCTATTCCCAGCCGCTGGTCGCGGCGCTGCCGGGCGTGATGATCTTCCTCACCTCCATATCCTTCAACCTGTTCTCCGACGGACTGCGCACGGCGATGGAGGTGAAGTCGTGAGCGCGCCGGATCCGCGCGATCGCGGCGGGCCGGGGACGCCGCTGCTGTCCGTGCGCGGCCTGGTGAAGCATTTCGGCCGGAAGACGGGCTTCCTGAGCAAGGGCGGCGCCATCGTGCGCGCGGTCGACGGCGTCGATTTCGACATCGCCAAGGGCGAGACGCTGGGCATCGTCGGGGAATCCGGCTGCGGCAAGTCGACCACGGCGCGGCTGATCATGCGGATCATCCGGCCGGATGCCGGCGCCATCCTGTTCGACGGCGAGGAGGTCGGGTCGGCGGCGCTGGGTGTCGCCGCCTTCCGCCGGCAGGCGCAGATGGTGTTCCAGGACAGCTACGCCTCGCTCAACCCGCGGCTGACGGCGCTCGACACCATCGCCTTCGGCCCGCGGATCCAGGGCCTCGGTGCCCGGGCGGCCCGAGCCCAGGCCCGGGACCTGCTGCACCGCGTCGGCATCGACCCGGTCCGCTTCGCCGGGCGCTATCCGCATGAGCTGTCGGGCGGCCAGCGGCAGCGCGTCAACATCGCCCGGGCGCTGGCGCTGAGCCCCCGCCTGCTGATCCTCGACGAGGCGGTGTCGGCGCTCGACAAATCGGTCGAGGCGCAGGTGCTGAACCTGCTGCTCGACCTGAAGGACGAGTTCGGCCTGACCTACATGTTCATCTCGCACGACCTGCACACGGTCCGCCTGATCTGCGACCGGGTGATGGTGATGTATCTCGGCAAGGTCGCCGAGGTCGGCGCGGCGGACTCGATCTTCGAAACGCCGCGCCATCCCTACACCGAGGCGCTGCTGGCCTCGATGCCGTCGATGGATCCGGACCGGCGCACCGAGGAGGCGCCGCTGTCCGGCGATCCGCCGAACCCGATCGACCCGCCGCCCGGCTGCCGCTTCCACCCCCGCTGCCGCGCCGCAGCCGCCCCCTGCTCCCGGATCGAGCCGGAATTGCACGCGGTCGGCGGCGCGCATCGGGCGGCCTGCCACCTCGCCGATCCGGCCTCCGGCCATCCGCAAAGCGCCGCCGCATGACCGCAGCACCCATCGTCGACGTCAAGGACCTGACCGTGGATTTCGCCGCCGCGGGCGGAAACGTGCGGGCGGTCGCCGGGGTCGACCTCAGCCTGGCCCCGGGCGAGACCGTCGCCCTGCTCGGCGAATCCGGCTCGGGCAAGAGCGTCACCCTGCGGACGCTGCTGCGCCTGCACCCCAAGACCGCGCGCATCGGCGGCACGGTCGCCGTCAACGGGCGCGACATCCTCGCCCTGTCGGCGGCCGAGCTGTCGGCCTATCGCGGCCGCATCGCCTCGATGGTGTTCCAGGATCCGGGCCTCGCCTTCGACCCGGTGTACCGGATCGGCGACCAGATCGCGGAGGCGGTGGTCCGGCACGAGCGCGTCTCCCGCGCCGAGGGGCGGCGCCGGGCGCTGGCGCTGTTCGAGCGCGTGCGCATCCCGTCGCCGGAGCGGCGGCTGGACAACTACCCGCACGAAATGTCGGGCGGGATGCGCCAGCGCGCCATGATCGCGCTGGCCCTGGCCTGCCGGCCCAAGGTGCTGCTGGCCGACGAACCGACCACCGCGCTCGACGCCACGGTGCAGATCCAGGTGCTGCTGCTGCTGCGCGAGCTGCAGCGCGAATTCGGCCTGGCCATCCTCTTCGTCACGCACGACATCGGCGTCGCGGTCGAGGTCGCCGACCGGATCGCGGTGATGTATGCCGGCCGCATCGTCGAGACCGGGCCCTGCGCCGCGGTGATCCGAGAGGCGGCGCACCCCTACACCCGGGGCCTGCTGGCCACCCGGACCAATCACGCTTTGGCGAAGGGTGGCCGGCTGGAGGCGATCCCGGGCGCTCCGCCGGACCTCAGCGCTCCGCCGCCGGGCTGCGCCTTCGGGCCGCGCTGCCACCGCTTCGCCGACACCTGCGCCGCCGCGGAGCCCGCGCCGGTCGACCTGGCTCCGGGACATTGGGCCCGCTGCGTGCGGCTCACCGCCTGAGGCGTCACCGCTCCTGCAGCAGCCGGGCCAGGCGGCGAATGGCGGCCGGAATCGGGCCGATGACCGGAACCGCGAAGCGCCTCTCCAGGGCGCTGGCGGCGCGGCCGAGCGGGCCGCCGCCGATCACCACCGCCTCGGCCCCGTCCCGCTCGATCGCCAGGGCGACCGCATCGGCCAAGGCCGTTTCCAACAGTTCCGGATCGCCGACCAGCGCAGCCGGGTCGCCGGGCGTCAGGCGGATGCCGGTGTAGAGCGGGCCGAGCCCCAGGGCCCGGGCCTTGGCGTCGATCGTGGCGGCAAGCGCCGGGGTCGTGGTCGCGACGCCGAACCGGCGCCCGCCGGCCGCGGCCTCCAGCATCCCCGCCTCGCAGAGCCCGACGACCGGAACCGTCACGCGACCGCGCAGCGTTTCCAGTCCGGGATCGCCGAAGGCCGCCACGATCATCCCCGCCGCTCCGGCCGCCCCGGCGCCGATCGCGACGACCTGTTCCGCCGAGGCGGCGAGCGCGGCCTCGTCGAGGATCATCGGCACGCCGGACGCGGCCGTCGCGCCCTCGACGATCATCGCATCGCCGGCTTCGGCCTGGGCGATCGCCACCATCATCGCGGTGGTGGCGCGGTTGGTATTGGGATTGATCAGCAGGATGCGCGGCGCCAGGCCCCGCATCCCGCGGTCGTCCATCGCCGCTGGCGTCAGAACGGGATCTCGTCGTCGAGATCGTCCGCCATCGGGCCACGGCCGCCGCCGGAGGAGCCGCCGCCACCGCCGCCGGACGAACCACCGCCCGAGGACCGGCCGCCGCCATAGCCGCCACCGCCGCCGTAGCCGCCGCCCGAGCCGCCCTCATCCTCGAAGCCGCCACTCCCGCCACCGCCGCCGCCCTCACGGCCGTCGAGCATGGTCAGCTCGCCCCGGAACGGGCGCAGCACCACCTCGGTGGTGTAGCGCTCGGCGCCGCTCTGGTCGGTGTATTTGCGGGTCTCGATCTGGCCCTCGACATAGATCTTCGAGCCCTTCTTCAGGAACCGCTCGACCACTCCGACCAACGCGTCGTTGAACACCACGACGCGGTGCCACTCGGTACGCTCCTTACGCTCGCCGGTGGTGCGGTCCTTCCAGTTCTCCGACGTCGCGACCGAGAGATTCGCCACCCGCCCGCCATTCTGGAAGGACCGGATCTCCGGATCGCGGCCGAGATTGCCGATGAGAATGACCTTGTTGACGCTGCCAGCCATGATCCAGACCTCACTCCATACCTGTTAGCGGCGGACCCTAGACGGATGGCCCGCCGATGCCAATCACGTTTGAGCCACCAGCCTCATCCCTTCCGGCGCGGCCGTGCCGCGCGTCCGGGCTTGCGCAGCGCCGCCAGCCAGGCGCCGACCGCCACCGCCAGATCCTGGGTCGGCAGCATCAGCGCCGGCACCTTGGCGTCGTGGATGTTGCGCAGCACCGACTGGGCACCGTGGATCTCCAGCGCATAGAGGTTGCCGATGATCGGCTCTCCCCCCTCCCCGGCCTCGCCCAGGCGCTCGGCCACCCGGGCCGTCCAGGCGTCGTCGCCGCGCAGGTCGGTCTCGAGGAAATCGGCCAGGATCGGCGCCGCGGTGCCGGACACGACGCGCGGCCGGCCCTCGGCGTCGCGGGTGACCTCGATCATGCTCTGCTTTCCCTTCATCCCGGCCTCTCAGTTCGGGAACGCGGTGTTGACAGCATCCTGGCCGTGGCGCTGGATCGTGCCGATCCGGATCTCGAAGGGCCGGCGACGGTCGTCGCGGCAATAGCCGTCCTGCGGGCCGCCACCCGCCGGCGCCGCCCCATCCGGTGCAGAGGGGCCGAGCACACCCCAGGCCGGATGCGCGCCGGTCTGGTTGCGCCAGGCGTAGAGCACCGAGCGCAGGATCGCCTCCGCCGAGCAGTCATCGGGATAGAAGGTCGACCGCTTGCGCCGGCCGTTGCTGAAGATCACGGTCGCGTCATAGACCTCGTTGCCGCGATGCGCGGTCTCCTCCACCCGGTCGACCGCGCCGGTCGGCAGGCCGGCGGCGCGCGAATGGAACCCCTTGGGGTCGCCGTTGCGCCCGACCTCGCCGCAGAAGATGTGGCTGAGATTGACCTGGGGATCGCTGTGGCTCCACAGCCGCTTGCCGGCGTCGCCGCAGTCGAGTGTCGCGGCCATCGAATCGCCGGCCCACGACAGCAGCAGCAGAAGCGCAATCAAGCCGACCCGACGGATCATGGAATCTCGCACCGAAGGCCTTGGGGTTTCCTGCCCCTGAAAGGCTCTGGACCGGCATCCTATCCCGCTTTCCGCTTGACCGCAACGTTCCCGATATGTTCGAGTCCCGTCATCGGACTCGCTGTGGGCCGGAACGCGGCCGCGGCCCCCGCAGCGATCCGGCAGCCGGGCCGGAGTCGCTTTCGGGCTTCGCCCGCCCCATATTGCACATCGGTGTGCCCGGAGACCGGGGACGCCCTTCCCGCATGAGTGATCCTGGCGATGTACAAGTCCATCAGCGTCCGCGGCGCGCGCGAGCACAATCTGAAGAATGTCGACGTCGATCTGCCGCGCGACCAGCTGATCGTGATCACCGGCCTCAGCGGCTCCGGCAAGTCCTCACTCGCCTTCGACACCATCTATGCCGAAGGCCAGCGCCGCTATGTCGAGAGCCTGTCGGCCTATGCCCGCCAGTTCCTCGAGCTGATGCAGAAGCCGGACGTCGATTCGATCGAGGGCCTGTCGCCGGCGATCTCGATCGAGCAGAAGACGACCAGCCGCAACCCGCGGTCGACCGTCGGCACGGTGACCGAGATCTACGACTACATGCGGCTGCTGTTCGCCCGCATCGGCGTGCCCTATTCCCCGGCCACCGGCCTGCCGATCGAGAGCCAGACGGTCAGCCAGATGGTCGACCGGGTGATGGCGATGGGCGACGGCACCCGCCTGTACCTGCTGGCCCCGATCGTGCGCGGCCGCAAGGGCGAGTACCGGAAGGAGTTGCAGGAGCTGCGGGCCCGCGGCTTCCAGCGGGTCAAGGTCGACGGCACCCTGTACGAGATCGAGGACGTGCCGGCGCTGAACAAGAAGCTGAAGCACGACATCGAGGTGGTGGTCGACCGGCTGGTGGTGCGCGACGACCTGGGCAACCGCCTGGCCGATTCGATCGAGACCGCACTGGGCCTGGCCGAGGGCCTGGCCATCGCCGAGAACGCCGACAGCGGCGACCGCACGCTGTTCTCGTCGAAATTCGCCTGCCCGGTCTCCGGCTTCACCATCCCGGAGATCGAGCCGCGGCTGTTCTCCTTCAACAGCCCGCACGGCGCCTGCCCGGCCTGCGACGGCCTTGGCGCCAAGCTGGTGTTCGACCCGGAGCTGGTGGTGCCGGATGAGAGCCGGACCCTGGCCAAGGGCGCGGTGGCGCCGTGGGAGGGCTCGTCCTCGAAATACTACCACCAGACGCTGGAGGCGATTGCCGCCCATTACGGCGTCAGCACGACGACGCCCTGGCGCGACCTGCCGGAGCAGGTGCGCAATGCGATCCTGTACGGCTCCGGCAAGGAGCCGATCACCTTCCGCTATGATGACGGGCTGCGCACCTACAAGACCGAGAAGCCGTTCGAAGGGCTGATCCCGAACATGGAGCGGCGGTTCCGCGAGACCGACAGCGCCTGGACCCGGGAAGAACTGGGCAAGTACCAGGGCACCCGGCCCTGCGAGACCTGCGGCGGCGCCCGCCTCAAGCCCGAGGCGCTGGCGGTGAAGATCGACGGACTGCATGTCAGCCAGGTGGCGGAGAAGTCGATCGCCGAGGCCGGGCAGTGGTTCGCGGCGCTGAACGCCAAGCTGTCGGTCAAGGACCAGGAGATCGCCTACCGCATCCTGAAGGAGATCAACGAGCGGCTGACCTTCCTCAGCGCCGTCGGCCTGACCTATCTCACCCTCGCGCGCGGCTCGGGCTCGCTGTCGGGCGGCGAGAGCCAGCGCATTCGCCTGGCCTCGCAGATCGGCTCCGGCCTGACCGGCGTGCTCTACGTCCTCGACGAGCCGTCGATCGGGCTGCACCAGCGCGACAATGAGCGGTTGCTGGGTACGCTGAAGCGGCTGCGCGACCTCGGCAACACCGTGCTGGTGGTCGAGCATGACGAGGACGCGATCCGCAGCGCCGACTACCTGGTCGACATGGGCCCCGGCGCCGGCGTGCATGGCGGCGTGGTGGTGGCGCATGGCACGCCCGAGGAGGTGCTGCACGCGCCCGACAGCATCACCGCCCAGTATTTGACCGGCGCCAAGCGGATCGAGGTGCCGGTGACTCGCCGCCCCGGTCACAAGGGCCAGGTGCTGAAGGTGGTCGGTGCCCGCGGCAACAACCTCAAAAATGTCACCATGGAGGTGCCGCTGGGCACCTTCACCTGCGTCACCGGCGTGTCCGGCGGCGGCAAGTCGACCCTGGTGATCGAGACCCTGTACAAGTCGCTGGCCCGGCAGCTGATGGGGGCGCATGAGCATCCAGCGCAGCACGATGCGATCGAGGGCGTCCAGTTCCTCGACAAGATCATCGACATCGACCAGTCGCCGATCGGCCGCACGCCGCGGTCGAACCCGGCGACCTATACCGGCGCCTTCACCCCGATCCGCGACTGGTTCGCCGGGCTGCCGGAGGCCAAGGCTCGCGGCTACGGCCCCGGCCGCTTCTCCTTCAACGTCAAGGGCGGCCGCTGCGAGGCCTGCCAGGGCGACGGCGTCATCAAGATCGAGATGCACTTCCTGCCCGACGTCTATGTCCAGTGCGACGTCTGCAAGGGCCATCGCTACAACCGTGAGACGCTGGAGGTGCTGTACCGCGACAAGTCGATCGCCGAGGTGCTGGAGATGACGGTCGAGGAAGGGGCGGAGTTCTTCCGCGCCGTGCCATCGATCCGCGACAAGATGGAGACGCTGCACCGGGTCGGCCTCGACTACGTCAAGATCGGCCAGGCGGCGACCACGCTGTCGGGCGGCGAGGCGCAGCGGGTGAAGCTGGCCAAGGAGCTGTCGCGCCGGGCCACCGGCAAGACCGTCTACATCCTGGACGAGCCGACCACCGGCCTGCATTTCCACGATGTGCGCAAGCTGCTCGAGGTGCTGCACGAGCTGGTCGACCAGGGCAACACGGTGATCGTGATCGAGCACAATCTCGAGGTGATCAAGACCGCCGACTGGATCGTCGATATCGGCCCCGAGGGCGGCGACGGCGGCGGCGAGATCATCGCCGCCGGCACGCCGGAGGATGTGGTCCGCGCCAAGCGCAGCTATACCGGCCAGTACTTGGCGCCCTATCTGCAGCAGGCCCGGCAGAAGCAGCGGGCGTGAGCCCGACTCCGGACAGCGGCTTTCCAGACCCGGCGCAGGCGAGTACGATGATCCGGATCGATCCCTTATGCCACGGCGCCGCAGTCCGGATCCAAGATCCGGCGCTCCGGCGCAGGAACGGGAGGCCGACATGAAGTTCCTTGCCCTTGCTGCCGCAGCGCTGCTGATCGCATCACCTGCCTTCGCCTGCCCCTACAGCGCCCAGGCCGACGCCAAAGGCGGACAGAGCCAGATCCAGGCCGGCCAGACGCAGATCCCGCAGACACCGGCGCCCGCGACCGACAAGAAGGGCTAGATGCGCAAAGCCGGCCATCGGCCTTTATCTGTCGCCGATCGTGCCAAGGGCTAGTCGGATTTCGTCCGGCTAGCTGGCGATTGTCTGTTGCTCAACGCCGCCTCCCTCTACGTTGACCTGCTCATAGGAGCGGGTCTCGAGGCAAAATCGGATCGTGAAGAGACCCGTCCTGCGATCATTCCCGGGCGACGGCTTGGAGCATGTCGAGGTAGGTCTTTATTCTACTATGGGATTTATCACATAATATTGGATTTTATAGATCTGGACTCAACGATAACAGCCATCTGGACCTACCGCTCCGGATGGACAGATGCCATCCTGGCTTCGGCTCGGACGGCAAGGGGCGATTGGTCCGGACACCACGCCGCCGAGCCCTTTTGAACCCAGCATCACCCGGGTCCCGTCCTGGCACGGAGCATTGCCGGCCGGCCGATTTCGCCGGCTCCGGGCGGGATCTCTCTCCCGAGGAGGCAGATTATGTGCACCGATTTTCTGTTGCTGGCGCGCGATGCCAGCGTGGTCAACGGACGCAGCGTAGAGTTCGGAACGGACCTCAAATCCGAGATTTTGGTCGGCGGCAGAGGCACCCTGAAGCAAAGCCCGGCGCCGGAGGGCAAGGAAGGCTATAGCTGGAACGCCCGATACGGCTATGTCGGCACCAGCGCCTACAACAGGAACATCATCTCCGACGGCATGAACGAGGCGGGGCTGAGCATCGGCGCCTTGTGGCTGCCCACTTCGCGCTACAAGCATGACGTGTCTCGAGACAAGGCCCTGGTCGTCGATCTCTTCGCCAGCTGGGTGCTCGGCACCTGTGCCACCGTCGACGAGGTCAGGGACAGGCTGGACAAAAAAGACGTCGAGGTCTGGGGGGACCTTGTGCTGGAGAAGCAGTCACCGCTGCATTTCCCGATCCATGACGAGGCCGGTCGGAGCATCGTCGTCGAGTTCCTCGATCACAAGACCCACGTCTATGACAATCCGGTCGGCGTGGTGACCAACGATCCGCCCTTTCCCTGGCAGATCACCAACATCCAGAACTATGTCGGCCTGTCGAACGTCGACGCCGAGCCCATCGAGATCGGTCTGAAGCGGTTCGCGCAGACGGGGCACGGCAGCGGCATGCGAGGTGTGCCCGGGGACTCGACCCCGCCGTCCCGCTTCATCCGCACGGTCTTCAACAAGCACTTCGCCGAGCAAGCCCAGCGGCCGAAGGACAGCAAGGAGGCCTGCAACCTGGCGCTGCACCTGCTCAACACCGTCGACATTCCGAAAGGCACCAGCGCCTCGCGGACGCAGGACGGCGAGACGCCCGAATACGACTACCCCCAGGTGGTCGTGGTCAAGGAGCTGACGGAGAAGATCTTCAACTTCCGCACCTACGACAATCCGACGATCATGCGGATCGACCTCAAGAAGCTGAACATGTCGGACCCCGTCGAGACCCGCTACCCGCTGCCGGCGCAGCCGGTCTCCATCGACATCACCCCGACGGTCAACCGAGCGGCGGAGTAACCGGCTGATCTCCGGGCCGCTCCGCGCCGTCAGGCCAGGAGCGGCCCGGGCGGCGCCAGGGTCCCGGCCACTTCGACCACGTCCCGCCAACGGCTGTCGGATCCGGGGCTGAAGACAGGCTCATCGTCCCGCCCGCCTTTCCGATCAGTTGGCGATCATGGCGAAGGCCAGCCACACATCGTCCGGCACACCGGGCAGCTTGCCTGTGATCGCATCGAGCTTCGCCGCGCGGATCGCCTGCTCGTAGGAGCGGCTCTCGGCGAGGGCCTGATAGAACCGGACCATGAACAGCGCGGTCCCGCGGTCATCGACGGGCCAGCGGGCGAGCAGGCTGCGCCGGGCTCCGGCAATCGCCAGCGCCGAGGGCAGACCGCTCAGCCCTTCCACATAGCTGCGGTCGCCCTGGGCGGTGTCGCAGGCGGACAGCACGACGAGGTCGACACCCGACAACGGCCAGGTCGTCATCTCCGCTGCATACAGCACCCCGTCATCCGCCGCGATATGGTCCTCGCCGCCCGCGTTGGCGCTGGCGAGGGCGATGCCGGCTCGCCAGAGCGGCGCCGCCTCGTCCTTCGAGATCGGATCGAAGAAGCCATGGGTCGCGAAATGCAGGATTCTGCGGCCCCCGGCTTCGGAACGGATGTCGGCTTCATCGGCCGCATCGCCACGCAGCACCTTCGGCGCGAACCCGGCCGCCGCCATGATCCCGGCGATGGTGTCGACCTCCATGCCGGTGAACGGCAGGGCCGACATGGCCGAGCCTGTGCCGTAGTCGACATCGCCTGCCAGCAGCACCCCGCCCGCCTCCACCGGCGGCTGCGGCTCGAGATCGCCGTGGATCGCCCGCGCGCTGCGGGCGATGCGGACATCCCGGGTCTCGATCAGGTTGCGTCCGGACTCGTCGATCAGCCCATCGAAGGGCACGAGGTGAAGGATGCCGTCCGGGACCACGTCCAGCCGTTCGATTCCATCCAGCTTGGCCTCCAGCGGCGCGATCAGGCTCTTGTAGAGAGCCCGGCGCACGTCCTTTCGATCGGTGTCGTCCGGAGCCTGCAGCCATCGCTCGACATCGGCGGCCGCGCCGAGATTGTAGAGCCACACGCTGCCGTCGCTGCGGCCGACCATCGCCAGGATGCGATCCTCGATCACGCCGTCCGACACCTTCAGCGGTGCGATGATGGTGTCGACCACGGCCTCCTTCGGGCCGAGCGTGGACAAGATGGCGGCGTAAGACCGGCGACGCTCCTCCTCCAGCTTGCGCAACCCCGTGATCCGGTCCGAAAGCGTCGCCTCCGCGATCCCAAGCTGGCGTGCCGTCTGTTCCGCCGCGGCCGTGTTGCGCGGTTGCCGCAGGCTTTCGGCCTGCAGCTCGCGCACCCGATCGAGCAGTGCCCGGTCTTCCGCCGGAAACCCGGCAGCCGCCGTATCGAGCATCGTCCTCTCCAGCGAGAGCACATCCTTCCATTCGAGCAGCACGGTCGCGAACAGCTCAGTGGCCGCGGGGTCGCCGGCCGAAACGGAAAGACAATAGGAGAGGATGTCGCCGAGCGGCTCGCGGGTGGTCGCGGCCACCAGCTCCATCACCGCCGGGTCGGAGGTCGAGGCGATCTCCCGCCGCGACCAGAGCCGGAGCCGCAGCTCCAGCGCCCGGTAGGTGGCGGTCGTGGTCTTCGATGTCTGCTGACGCTCGGACCGGGCCACATTGGTCAGCATGGCGAGGGTGTGCGGGTCCAGCTCGCCGTAATAGGCCTCGGACAATTTCAGCGAGAGGCGATGCAGGCGCCCCTCCGTCGCGAGGTCGCCCTGCTTCTCGGCGATGCCGGCGAGGAGATTGGCCATGCGCACGGAGCCGGCCGAGGGCTTGGCATCGGCTACGAGCTTGCCGAAGGCCGCATCGTCGGCCGGCGCCGTCCCGGTAAGCATCGCGAGCATGTCCCGTTCCCGGCGCAGATCCATCGTCGCCGGATTGTCGCGGCCGCGCTCCTTCTCGAGCGTCGTCACGACCTGTCGATACAGCTCCATCGCCTCCTTCGGCCGGTCCAGGCCGATCAGGTCCAGCGCCAGGTTCTTCCGGCTAATCAGGGTCGAATCATCCGCCGGGCCGAGATTGCGTTCACGCCAGGTCAGGGCCGAGCGGTCGAGCGGCTCGGCCTCGTCGAAGCGCTGCAGCTGCCGCAGCACATTGGCGAGGTTGTTCGCCTGGATCATCGTGTCGTCAGTGTCGCCCAGCGCCTTGACGGCGCGGTCATGGGCGTCGCGCAGGAAGGGCAGCGCGGCGGCCGGACGCCCGGCGATGTCGTAGGTCTGGCCGAGGCCGCCGACGGCCGCGATCGTCTCCGGCGACAGCGGGCCTTCCAGCCGCTCCAGAATCTCGATCGCCCGCTGGTGATGCTCGATCGCGGACTCGTAGTGCCGCCGGTCGCGGTCGAGGACGGCCAGGTTGAACTGGGTGATGCCGAGTTCCGTGCTCTCGGGCTCCGCCGCCAGGGCCTGGACGAGCCGGCCGAACATCTCGGCGGCGCTGTCCAGCTTGCCGCTGTTCTGCAGGACGATCGCGGTGTTGTTGAGCAGGCGGACATAGAGGCCCGGATCGCCCCGTTCGAGGCGGGTGAGAGCATCTTGCCGAAGGCCGCGGGCCTCCTCCGCCGCGCCCGCCTGCTCCAGGACCACCGACAGAGTCAGGCGGGCCGCCAGCGTGGCCGGCGCGTTCTCGCCGAGCCGCTTCAGCCGGGCCGCCGCCAACGACCGGGCATAGCCGACGGCGTCGTCCTGCCGGCCAAGCATGCCCGCCGCCTCGGTCAGCAGCTCGTATCCGCTCTCGACCTGCTCGGGGGCTACTCCGGCGGCGGCCTTCATCCGCGGGAACAGCGCGTCATAGGACAGGTCCGGCCGCCCCACGGCATTGGCCAGCTCCGCGAGCCGCAACGCCAGGTCGAAAGCGGCTGCATCGTCAGCGGTGACTTTGAGCAGTTGCCGATAGCGTTCGATCGCCCGACCGTAGCGCCCGGCCGCGACGTCGGCTTCCGCCTGAGCGACGACGGCCTGGGTGGTCGCATCCTCAGGCGGGCTGGTCTGGGCCGCGGCGCCACCGCCGATCAGCAACAGGACCGCGGCGGCGGCGAGCACCCGGCTCCGCGGATGCTTCAGGATCGAACGACCGTAACCCACCTGCTGCCCCCGCCCCGCGAATGACGGCGGCATTATCCCCACCGCCTGCGGAAGCTCAACCGATTGTCGGACGATTCCGCAGACCAGGCCCCTACGCCGCCGGCAGTGCGGCGAGGCGCGGCACCGGCGAGCCGGCGATCACCAGTGCCTGGATGACGAATCCGATCACCGCGACGGCCAGGCAGGCGGCGGCGCCGTGGCTGTCGCCGACCAGACCGCCTATCACGGCGCCGAGCGGGCGCGAGCCGAAGGTGGCCATGGTGATGATCGCCGAGACCCGGCCCAACATTGCCGGCGGCGTCACCGCCTGGCGCAGGGTGGTCGAGGCGATCACCCACAGCACCGGTCCGGCGCCGAACAGGAAGAAGGCCAGGCCGGCGATCGGGGCGAAGGGCAGCCAGACGGTCAGCAGCATCAGCAGCGCGCCGGCGAGGCCGGAGAACGGCCCGACCAGCAGCATCGGCCCGAACGGAATCCGCCGGGCGATCCGCGGTGCCGCCAGCGCCGCCAGAACCATGCCGATGCCGTAGACCGCCAAGGTGGCGCCGACGGAGGAGGCACCGAGGCCGAGATGGTCGACCGCATAGGGCACGTAGATCGCCTGCAGCACGAACCAGCCGATGTTGAAAAACACCGCGGTCAGCAGCACCGGCCGCAGCAGCGGATGGGTCAGGACGAAGCCGGCACCCTCGCGCAGGTCGTGCAGGGCATGGCGGGGCGGCACCGCCGGCCGCTGCGGCTCGCGGATGCCGGCCAGCAGCATCGCGGCCAGGACCGACAGGGCCGCGGCGACGGCGAAGGCCAGGCCGGCGCCGGTCCAGGCCACCAGCGCGCCGGCGACGGCCGGGCCGGCGGCGAAGGCGGCGCTGCGGGCCAGCTCGATCCGCCCATTCGCGACCGGCAGCGCCGCCCGCGGCACCAGGTCCGGCACCAGCGAGGGCGCGGCCACGCTGTAGGCCACGGTGCCGGCGGCGCCGAGGAAGCCGAGCGCCGCGAGCAGGCCGAGGCTGAGGCCGCCAGTCGAGAGAAGCAGCAGCACGGCGAAGAGCGAGACTGCCCGCAGCGCCTCCGCCGCCGCCATCATCCGTCGGCGCGACGAGCGGTCGGCCAGGAGGCCGGCCGGCAGGGACAACAGCAGAAAAGGCAGCGTCTGCACGGTCTGCAAGAGGCCGGTGCCGCCGGCCCCGGCGCCGAGGGCGAGCACGGCGACGATCGGCGCGGCGGCGAGGCCGATCTGCTCCGCCGACTGCGCGGCGAGGTTGGACCAGGCCAGGCGGCGGAACGGGGCGGGAAGCGGGGCGGACATCAGAGGCTCACGGCTGGAGACGGGACCGCGAGCATCTGCGCGCGCCTCCCGCCCCGCGCTCCGCTTGTTGCCGCCGAATTCGATCGCAAGCCCGGGATCGCAAGAACCGGGTCGCCGCCGGGCCTGGAATTTGAGAGCAAGGGCCGGAGTGCCGGCGGATCCCAGGCCCGCCATCTTCGGTGGAACGATCGGCATCCCCATATAGGCGGGACCTGTCGATCCCACCGTCGAACAGGAGCGCATCATGGGTTTCATCCCTCCGGCCCCCGTCCCCGCCCCGGTCTTCGTCAATGACGAGGCCCGCTGGGCGGCCGTGCTGCGCCGCGATCGCGCCGCCGACGGCGCCTTCGTCTTCGCCGTGCGCACCACCGGGATCTATTGCCGGCCGAGCTGCGCCTCGCGCCATCCGCGGCGCGAGAATGCCAGCTTCCACGTCGACGCCACCGCGGCCGAGCGCGCCGGCTTCCGCCCGTGCCGGCGCTGCAAGCCGAACGAGATGTCGCTGGCGGAGCGCCAGACCGCCCTGGTGGTCGCCGCCTGCCGCAAGATCGAGACCGCCGAGGAGATGCCGAGCCTGGACGAGCTGGCCGAGGCGGCGGGGCTGAGCCGGTTCCACTTCCACCGCATGTTCAAGTCGGTCACCGGCGTCACCCCGAAGGCCTATGCCGACGCCCACCGCGCCGACCGCATGCGCGACGAGCTGGAGCAGACCGAGACGGTGACCGAGGCGATCTACGGCGCCGGCTTCAACTCCAACGGCCGCTTCTACGCCGCGGCGCCGCAGCGGTTGGGCATGACCCCGACCGCCTTCCGCGACGGCGGCACCGGGGCCGAGATCCGCTTCGCCATCGGGCAGTGCCATCTCGGCGCCATCCTGGTGGCGGCGACCGGGAAGGGCATCGTCGCCATCCAGTTCGGCGACGACCCGCAGGCGCTGCTGGAAGAGCTGCAGGACCGCTTTCCCAAGGCCTGGCTGGTCGGCGGCGATGCCGAATTCGAGCAGCTGGTGGCCCGGGTGGTCGGCTTCGTCGAGGCGCCGTCAGCCGCCAACGGGGAGGTGATGCTGGACCTGCCGCTCGACATCCGCGGCACCGCCTTCCAGCAGAAGGTGTGGCAGGCGCTGCGCAGCATCCCGGCCGGCAGCACCGCCAGCTATGCCGAGATCGCCCGGCGGATCGATCGTCCGAAGGCGGTGCGCGCGGTGGCCCAGGCCTGCGCCGCCAACGACTTGGCCGTCGCCATCCCCTGCCACCGCGTGGTCCGATCGGACGGCGACCTCTCCGGCTACCGCTGGGGCGTGGCCCGCAAGCGCGCCTTGCTGGAGCGCGAGGCCGGCTGAGGCCTTAGCCCGGCTGGGCCGGCATCGGGAAGTGGCGGGCCATCCAGGCCTGCCACGCCGGCTCCTCTTGCGCGGCGACGGCCGCCGGCTGGTCGCCGAACAGATACAGCCGGACCGGCAGATAGATCTGCCCGCCCATCGGCAGGGCGAAGAGATGGGCGATGCCGGGCGCGGGCGCGTCGAGCCGCAGCAACAACTCCGGATGCTCGTCCGGGCCGACGCCCTCGACCTGTCCGGCCAAAGCCGGTGTCCCTGCAGCCGATTGCACCCGCTGCCCCGGCCCGGCGCCGGCGATGCCGAGCCGCCCGGTCAGCGCCGCCCAGGCCTCCCCGACCATCGGCTCGGACGCCATGCCCATCAGCTGGAGATTGACGCCGTGCCGGCCGCGGAAATGGGCCAGATACAGCCGCAGGATGCGGAAGAAAGCCCGCCAGCCGTGCTCGTGCCCCTCGAACTGGCCGTCCCAGTCGTCGGTCTCGGCGAACCAGGCATGCACCACCCGGACGATGCATGTGCCGCCGGCCTTGGCCTCGACGGTCCATTCGGTGGCGATGGCCGGGCTGCCCAGCCCCATGTCACGGCTGTCGGCGGCGAAGCGGCGCGGCGGGTCCCAGGCGGTGATGGTCGCGAGCGAGTCCATTCCCGGCCCGAAATTGGCGACGATCGTGCCGCCCACCCGCTCCTCCACCCGGGTCGGCACGAACCAGGAGGTCACGCCGGGGCCGGTGGCGATGGCCTGCCACACCTCCTCCGGCGTGCCGGGCACCTCGACCTCGGCCGCGACGGTGCGACGGCCGGTCTCATCCCTCTTCACGGGCATGGCTATCCCCCCTCCTTGTCCGGATAGGTCTCCTGGGTCCAGCGGCGCAGCTCGGCCTGGAACCGGGTGGCGGTGTCGGCGGCGTTGTCGCCGTAGAAGAAGACGCTCGCCGCCACCCGGGCTCGGCCCTGCCAGCCATGGATCCCGATCAGCGCGATGCCGGGCGCCGGCCGGTCCAGCGCCACCGTCACCTCGCGCGACTTGGTGTCCTGCTTCACTCGCTCCACCGTTCCCGCCAGCGCCGGGACGCCGGCCGGCGTGCTCCAGCGCTCCCCGACATTCACGCCGGCGAAGCCGAACCTGCCGGCCAGGTCGGTCCAGGCCGCGAGATCGGGGCCGGGATGCATGGCCATGGCCCGGGCCGGCGCCGCCGGCAGGCCGGCGAACCGCTGCAGATAGAGCTGCAGGATGACGAAGAAGCCCGGCCAGCCGGATTCGAAGCCCTCCAGCTCGTCGTCCCAGCTGCCATCTGTGGTGAACAGGGTGTGGACGAGCCGCAGCACGCAGGCATCGCCCGACCGGCTGGTGATGACGCATTCCGTCGCCACCGGCGGCGCGTCACCGTTCCAGCCCGTCTCCTCATAGGCGAAGCGGACCGGCGGCTCCCAGACCGTGACGGTGCCGGCGGAGGCCATGCCCTCGCCGAACTCGAAGCGGATGGCGCCGCCGACCCGCTCCTCGACCGAGGTCGCGGTGAACCAGGCGCTGAGGCCGGGTCCGGTGGCGATCGCCTGCCACACCTGCTCCGGCGTTCCCGGCAGCAGCACGTCGAGTTCGACCCAGCGCCGCGTCGCGTCAGTCTTCAGTGGCATGTCTGCTCCTTCCCCGATGGGTCGGCGGGCTTGGGATAGGCCATCAGGACCAGGCGGTGGTCCCGTCCCCCGGGCGCCGACGCGTTGTGGTAGCGCGCCGCCAGACCGGCGATCGACGCCGTCAGCTCCTGGGTGAAGGCGGCCCGATCGGCCGGCGACGCGAAGCGGATCTCGGTGTCGATCGACAGGGTCGCCAGCCGCTTCTCCGCGCGGATGGCGGCCCGCCACAGGCCGCTGACCTCCCGGACGATGCGGGCGGCCAGCGCGATCAGGTAGCTGGCCGACAGCCGGTCGGAGGCACGCCCGGGGTCGGCGGCGACCGGCCCGAGCGCCTGGGGCGAGACGATGTAGGAGGTGGCGGTGGCGACGTAGAGTCGCTCGGTCAGGCCGCCCCAGCGCCGCGTCTCCGCCTCGCGGACCAGCCGGTGCACCTCCAGCGCGCGCAGATGGTAGTTCACCTTCTGCCGCGGAATCCCGAGCCGCGCGGCCAGCCCGGCAGCGGAGGCCGGCTCGGCCAGCTCCGCCAGCAGGCGGCTGCGGACCGGCTCGAGCGCGGCCATGGCGGCCGCCGGATCGTCGATGACATCCACGTCCAGCATGCGCCCATTCCAGCCTTGACAATTTTTTTTGTCAAGGCTGGATCGTGCCGGCCGGACCTGGTGTCAATGCACCGCCTGCTGCGGAAACAGCCGCCGGATCTCGTCCGGCAGGGTGTCGGTCACATGCCGCACCGTGCCCTCCGGCAGGTGGTGAGTCAGGACCGCGAACACGGCGCGGGCGGCGTCGGCGGCATCGATCGCCCGGCCGCTGTCGAGCCGCGCCGAGATCCGCTGCAAGAACTCGTCCTGGCTGCGCACCACCTCGGGCGTGCCCGCCAGCCGTCATAGAAGATGCCGCGCACCAGCATCGGCAGCTGGGCCGAGACATGGGCCGCCGATTCGACGCTGAGCCGGTCCCGCAGGGTCTGCAGCACGGCGCGCAGCGCCTGATAGCAGCGCTGCCGGTCGGGCCCCAGTGTCTCACCGATCTCGTTCAGCCAGATGTTGGTGGTCTGCAGCGTCTTGTCGAAGACTTCGAGTCCGGTCGCGCTCATGTCCCTCTCCCGCTCCGATCCGGCGCGGAGGGCGTGGATACCTCCTCGAGCGTCTCCGCCGCACCCGGCGCATGCTTGGTCGACAGGTCACCGAGCGAGACCATGCCGACCAGCTGCTTGTCGGCATTGATCACGGGAACGCGGCGGATCTGGGCCTCGCCCATCAGCTCCGAGACCTCCTCGACGTCATCATCCGCCCAGCACCAGCGCACATCCTGGGACATGGCGTTCGAGACCTCCGTGCCCTCGGGGTCCAGCCCCGCGGCGGTAACGCGGACGGTAATGTCGCGATCGGTGATCACACCGACCAGCCGTTTCCCGTCGCACACCGGCAGAGACCCGATGTTCAGCTCATCCATCCTCTGCGCCGCATGACGGATGCTGTCCCGCGGCCGCAGCACCGCGACGTCGCTGGTCATAACCTCGGCTATTCTCATGACGCTCTCCCTCGGCCCAGGGCCGTCCGATTGCAGATAGGCGGCGGGTCGGGCGATGCGGGATGCCGCTTGCGCGACCCGCTCATCAAGTCAACGAGCCGCCACCCGCGGCCGGTTCCCCGCTTCTCCTTCCGAAATGGACGCAGCCCATCGAGGCCGCGATCCTGCGCGACCTCAATCGCCCCCCGGGGTCACTCCCGGACAGCCAATACGATGTCAGCTTGTGGCGGGGCCGGGGCGGGCCCGGCGGCTAGCCGGCGACGCGGGCCAAAGCCTCGCGCAGCCGCTCGATCGCGGCCTGCGCCTCGGCGCGGCGCTCGCGCTGCTCCTCGACCACCTCGTCCGGCGCCTTTTCCAGGAACTGGGCGTTGCCGAGCTTGCGGTCGATCTTCTCGGCCTCGGATGCGTTCTTCTCGATCTCCTTGGTCAGCCGCGCCCGCTCCTTGTCGAGATCGATGATCCCGGCCAGGGGCAGCACCAGCGTCGCCTCGTCGATCACCGCCTGGGCCGAGCCCTTCGCCGGCTCCGCCTCCGACACGTCGATCGAGGCGAGACGCGCCAGGCGACGGATCAGCGCGCCATGGGTGTCGAGCCGGCGCCTGGTTTCCGCCGAGGCGCCGCGCAGCGTCGCCGCCAGCTCGGCCGCCGGCGGCACGTTCATCTCCGACCGGATGGTGCGGACCGCGGAGATCAGACGGATCACCCAGTCCATCTCCGCCGCCGCCTGCGGGTCGACCAGGCCGGCCGGGTAGTCCGGCCAGGGCTGAGTCACCAGCGTGGCGTCGCCGCGATCCGCCAGGTGCCGCCACAGCTCCTCGGTCTCGAACGGCATGATCGGGTTCAGCAGGTTCAGGATCTGCTCAAGTGCCCAGGCGGTGGTGGCCCGGGTCTCGGCCTTGGCCGCCTCGGCCTCTTCATCAGAATCTGGGCCCGAGAACACCGGCTTGGCGAATTCGAGGTACCAGTCGCAGAAGCCGGCCCAGGTAAACTGGTACAGCACCTGCGCCGCCTCGCTGAAGCGGAAGCCCTCCAGCGCTGCGGCCGCCTTCTCCGCCGTCTTCGCCACCTCGCCGACGATCCAGCGGTTCAGCGTCAGCGTGTTCGCCGCCGGGTCGTAGCCCGGCACCGGCCGGCACTCGTTCATCTCGCAGAAGCGGGCGGCGTTCCACAGCTTGGTGGCGAAGTTGCGATAGCCCTCGACCTGCTGCGGCCCGAGCTTGATGTCGCGGCCGGCGGCCAGCGACACCAGGGTCATGCGCAGCGCGTCTGCACCGTAGCGGTCGACCAGCTCCAGCGGGTCGATGACGTTGCCCTTGGACTTCGACATCTTCTGGCCCTTCTCGTCGCGGACCAGGGAGTGGAAGTACACGGTGCGGAACGGCACCTCGCCCATGAAATGGAGGCCCATCATCATCATCCGGGCGACCCAGAAGAAGATGATGTCGAAGCCGGTGACCAGCACGTCGCCGGGGTAGTAGCGGTGCAGCTCCGGCGTCTGGTCCGGCCAGCCCAGGGTCGAGAACGGCCACAGGGCGGAGGAGAACCAGGTGTCGAGCACATCGGTCTCGCGCCGCAGCTCGACCGGCTCGCCGTAATGGTTCTCGGCCGCCGCCTTGGCCTCGGCCTCGCTCTCCTCGACGAAGATCGCGTTGTCGGGCCCGTACCAGGCCGGGATCTGGTGGCCCCACCACAGCTGCCGGCTGATGCACCAGGGCTGGATGTTGCGCATCCACTCGAAGAAGATGCTTTCTGCCATCTTCGGCAGCAGCACGGTGCGGCCCTGCTCCACCGATTCGATCGCCGGCTTCGCCAGCACCTCGGCCTTCAGGTACCACTGCTCGGTCAGGTACGGCTCGATCGGCACGCCGCCGCGGTCGCCATGCGGCACCGCATGGACGTGATCCTCGATCTTCTCGACCAGGCCGAGCGCCTCGAGGTCGGCGACCACGCGCTTCCGCGCCTCGTACCGGTCCAGACCGCGATAGGCCTCCGGCACCTGGTCGTTCAGCCGCGCTTCCTCATCGAGGATGTTGATCAGCGGCAGGTCGTGGCGGCGGCCAACCTCGAAATCGTTGAAGTCGTGCGCCGGGGTGATCTTCACCGCGCCCGAGCCCTTCTCGGGGTCGGAATACTCATCGGCGACGATCGGGATGCGGCGGCCGACCAGCGGCAGCACCGCGTTCTTCCCGACCAGGTCCTTGTAGCGCTCGTCATCCGGATGCACGGCGACTGCGGTGTCGCCCAGCATCGTCTCCGGCCGGGTCGTGGCCACGACGATAAAGCGGCCCTCCTCGCCCTCGATCGGGTAGCGGAAGTGCCAGAGATGGCCCTTGGTCTCCTTCTGCTCGACCTCGAGGTCGGAGACCGAGGTGCGCAGCTTCGGGTCCCAGTTCACCAGCCGCTTGTCGCGGTAGATCAGGCCCTCGCGGTGCAGTTGCACGAACACCTTGACCACGGCGCGGGACAGGCCCTCGTCCATGGTGAAGCGCTCGCGCGCCCAGTTCGGGGTGGCGCCGAGGCGGCGGAGCTGGCTGGTGATGGCGCCGCCGGACTGCGCCTTCCAGTCCCAGACTTTCTCCAGGAAGCCGTCGCGGCCGAGATCCTGGCGCTTGATGCCGTCCTTCGCCAGCTCGCGCTCGACCACCATCTGGGTGGCGATGCCGGCGTGGTCGGTGCCGGGCTGCCACAGCGCGTCGCGGCCGCGCCGCCGGTTGAACCGCGTCAGCACGTCCTGCAGGGTCATGTTGAAGGCATGACCCATGTGCAGGCTGCCGGTCACATTCGGCGGCGGCATCATGATGGTGAAGGGCGCCGCGTTCGACTGGACGTTGTTGGCGAAGGCGCCGCTGCTTTCCCATTCGGGATAGAGCTTGGCCTCGACCTCGCGCGGCCCGTAAGTCTTGTCCAGCATGGCTGAACCTTCCGTATTCTTGAATTCTTGACGATGGAGCGGTGAAGCGGAGGGGCGGATCAGCGCCGTACGGCGCCGCTGGCGATGCGGGATACCTCCCGCTCGACCGCCTGCTCGACCAGCCGTGGCAGGTTGGCGTCGAGCCATTCCTTCAGCATCGGCCGCAGAAGCTCGCGCACCAGATCGTCCACCGTCTGGCTCTTGTGCACCGCCGCCGGCGGCGGGGCCGCGGCGTTCAGCCGGGCCAGGGCGGCCAGCGCGGCGCTGGCGCTGGCCGGCGAGACCACCGCATCGTCCTCCGCGGCCGCAGCTTCGGGGGGCGGCGGAGGAGCGGCCGGCCGCGGATCGTCCAGCGCCTCGGTCAGCTCCAGCACGTCGTCATCGGCCGGGGCAGCGGACGGCAAAGGCTGGGCCCGCGCAGCATCGGTCGGAACGGCCCGGCCGCGCGCCGGATCGTCCTCGATGATCATGCGCCGGATGGAGGCCAGAATCTCCTCCATCGACGGCTCCTGCTGTGCCCGCGTCTCGCTCATCCTCTCGGTCGTCTTCCACTTCCAACTTCAATGTCGTGCCCGGGCTTGATCCGGGCATCCGAAGAGTGTCGACACCCTCCGGATTGCCGGGTCAAGCCCGGCAATGACAGGACATGCCCCTTTCCCCCATGCCGGGAGAAGCGGTCTTCACTCGTCGACCGACGTCCCGAACCAGCGGGCGCGGGTCTTCTGATAGTCCGGCTCCGGATCGTAGACCTTGACCGGCAGGCCCATATCCTGCGCGGTCAGGGTGCCGGTCGCGTTCCGCAGCTGGTAGCCGGCGACCACCTCGTTGCGCCGCGCCTGCACCAGGCTGAGCTGGGCGTTGAGCAGGTTCTGCTGCTCGGTCAGCACGTCGAGCACGGTGCGCGACCCGACCTGCGCTTCCTGCTGCAGGCCTTCCACCGCCAGCTCTTCGGCCTTGACCGCGGCCTGGAACGACTTGATCGCCGCTCGCGCCGTCACCAACGCCTGCCAAGCCTGGACCGCGCCCTGGATCGCGGTGCGCCGCTGCGACTCGATCTGGATGCGGCGCTGGCCATGGGTGTAGCGGGCCTGGCGCACCAGCGATTCCTGATTGCCCTGCGAATACAGCGGAATGGTCAGCTGGGCCACGATCGCGGCGGAATCGATGCGGTTTTGCGCTCCGCTGCTGGTCTTCGGATGCGAGATCGTCGAATACTGCCGCTGGATCCGCGCCTGGACATCGATCGACGGCAGCAGCGCGCCGAACTGCAGGTCGATGTTGTCGGCCGCGGCGCGCTCGGTGAACACCGCCGCGACGATGCCCGGATAGTTCGCCTGGGCCTTCTGGATCGCGTCCTGCATCGAGGACGGCAGCCCGACGGGCACTGCCGGCGTCTCCAGCGTCCCCGGCGGCTGGCCGATGAAGCGCTCGAAGGTAGCGCGGCTGGCGCGTAGCGTGCCTTCGGCCTCGATCCGGCCGGCGGTGGCGCTGGCCAGGCTGGCCTCGGCCTGGCTGACGTCGGTGCGGGTCACCTCGCCGACATTGAACCGGTCCTGGGTCGCCTGCAGCTGCCGGCGCAGCACCGCCTCGTTGTTGCGCTGCACGTCGAGTGCTGCCTGGGCCTGGACCACGTCGGCATAGGCGGTGGCGGCGTCCAGCAGCACCGTCTGCTCGGTGGTCTGGACGACGGCACGGGTCGCCATCACCGTGTTCTCGGCCTGGTTCACCGACGCCTGGGTCCGGCCGCCATTGTAGATGTTCTGCGTGACCGTGATGCCGAGCGTAGCCGGGTTGACCTCGTGCCAGTAACCCTCCCGGCCGCCGGAGCTCACCGGATCGCCCTTCTGGCCGCTCGGCTGCAACTGGGAGATGATGCCGGTGGCCGGGACGTTGTCCGAGGTCGTATTGGTGAACTGGCTCTCGATGCTGGCGCTGGCGCTCACATTCGGCCGATAGCCGGACAGGGCCTGGGCGACGCCTTCATTGACCGCCTTCAGATTGGCGATGTCGGCGGCGAGGTCCGGGTTGGTAGCGTAGGCCGAGGCCAGCGCCTCGGTCATCGACTGGGCCGAGGCCGGGGCGGCGCCCAGCACCAGCGCCGCGGCCAGGACCGCGGTGGAGAGCCCGTACCGTCCAAATCGTGTCATCGTCAATACCGTCCCATGGTTGGGTCGATCTCGCACGCCCAGGCATCGATGCCCCCGCGCAGATTGACCACGTTGTCCATGCCCCTCGCCGAAAGCCACCGCACCACCTGCGCGCTGCGCCCCCCGTGGTGACACATGACGACCACCGGGCGATCGCCCGGAATCTCCTCCAGCCGGCCCGGGATCTCGCCCATCGGGATATCGAGCGAACCCTCGACCCGGCACACCGCCAGCTCCTGCGGCTCGCGCACATCGACCAGCACATGCTCCGTGCCGTCGCGCCGCCAATCCGACAGGGTCGTCACGTCGATCTCGAACTGCTGCACCCGATACCCCGTCGCACTCAGAACTGGAAAGCCGGCTTGCGCTCGAAGCCGGGCAGCATCGCCGTCGTCGCGTCGAACAGCGGGCGCTGCGACGCGACTCCATCGACCGCGCCGACCAGCATAGCACGGCCGACACCGTTGCCGTCATCCACCACCGTGAGCAGACGGCCGCCGGGCGCCAGCTGTGCGATCAGCGCCGCCGGCACCTCCGCCACCGCCCCGTCGACCAGGATGACGTCGTAGGGGCCTTCGGCCGGCCAACCCTCCGCCAGCCGCCCTTCGGCCAGCGCGACACTCCCAACGCCCAGCTCCGACAGCGCCCCACGCGCGGTGCCGAGCAGCGCCTTGTCCTCCTCCAGCGCCACCACCTTGGCGGCGAGGCGTGCAACGATCGCGGCGCTGTAGCCGGTGCCGGCGCCGACGATCAGCACCCGGCTGTCCGGCGTGATCCGGGCGTCGTTCAGCAGCCGGCCGAGGACCCGTGGCTCCATCAGCACCCGGCGGCCGCCGATCGCCACATCCTCGTCGACATAGGCGACGCCGCGCCGGTCGGCCGGCACGAAGCGTTCGCGCGGGACGGCCATCATCGCGTCGATCAGGGCCTGGTCGACGACCTTGTTGGGCTTGATCTGCCCTTCGACCATATTCAGGCGGGCGGCTGCGTAGTCGACCATGGGATTCCGCACTCTGAGAACGGCGAGGCACAGCGGCCGGGCGGTCGCTGTGCACTCAAACGCAGCGGTTATATCGGCCTTCGCGCCCGCAACACAATCGGTCTGATGCCGCCCGGCCCAATCGCCCGCGCGAACAGGATCGAAAGATCCACGTGTTCCTCCTTGACCCTGCTTCTCGGCGGACGATATACGGGGGCCGCCGTCGGGGCGCGATGGCTGAGTGGTCAAGCAGCGGACTGCAAATCCGTGCACGCCGGTTCGATTCCGGCTCGCGCCTCCAAACGGCCCGCCCGACATGCCGGCCGGACCAGCATCCCCAAAAAGTACGATTGGAGGTGCAGGTGAGGCTTGGCAGGGCGAGGCGAGGTTGCTATAAGCCGCGCCACCAACAGCCCGGAGCGATCCGGCGCTCGTGTTCCCTGGTAGCTCAGTTGGTAGAGCAGCTGACTGTTAATCAGCGGGTCACTGGTTCGAGTCCAGTCCAGGGAGCCACTTTTCCCAGGTTTTCTGCGGGTTTCAGAGACATCGGGAATATCACCGCTCTCCCATAACCAGCAAATAGCTCGTGCTGCGGCTGCCTGCTTCGCCCTTTATCAGGATGCCGCGCGCCACGAGGTCGTTGATGTCGCGCAACGCCGTGTCGGGCGAGGTCTTGGTCAGCGTCGCCCATTTCGACGAGGTGAGCTTACCCTCGAACCCGTCGAGCAGACGGTTGATGACCTTGCGCTGACGCTGGCTGAACGTTTGGCCCGCCACCGCCTCCCAGAAGCGCGCCTTGCGGAGCACGGCAGCGAGAATCTGTTCGGCGCCATCGAAGGCTCGATCGAGGCAACCCAAGAACCATTGCAGCCAGGCAGTGATGTCGAGCCCACTCTTCTGGGTCTTCTCCAGGATGTCGTAATAGTCTTTCCGCTCCAGACGGATCTGCGCAGACATGCTGTAGAAGCGCTGTGGACTGCCCTCGGAGCGTGCAAGCGCCATATCGGCGATCGCGCGGGCAATACGGCCGTTGCCGTCATCGAACGGGTGGATCGTCACGAACCATAGATGTGCGATCGCCGCCTTCAGGACGGGATCGAGCTGCGTCTCGCCATTGAACCAGTCGAGAAAGGCAGTCGTTTCGGCTGGCAACCGCGCGGCGGCCGGTGCCTCGAAATGCACCCTCTCTCGCCCGATTGGGCCGGAGACCACCTGCATGGAACCGGAGCGATCGTCGCGCCAGGCGCCGACGACAATCTTCGTCATCCCGCTGCGACCCGTGGGAAACAACGCGGCATGCCAGCCGAACAGCCGCTCGTCGGAGAGTGGAGCCGCGTAGTTCTGGGTGCCGTCGAGCATCATTTCGACGACGCCTTCGACGTTGCGGTCGACAGGCGCGAGCGCGCCGATGTCCATGCCGAGGCGACGAGCGATGGAGGAGCGCACCTGCTCCTTGTCGAGGATCTCGCCCTCGATCTCGCTGGATTTGAGCACGTCTTCCGTCAGCGTCTGGAGGACGGCTTCGGCGCGCAGATCGAATCCCAGGGCTTCCATCCGCCCGAGCAGGCGGCCCTGACGGTGGCGGACAGCAGCCAACTGCGCGGAAATATCCGGGCTGCTCCATTCGAACTCTGGCCAGCCCTCCTGCTCATGGATATAGATCGGCATATTCTCCGCACCTCTTGCGGAGAATATGCCTCCCATTCCCTGCATGCGCAAGATTATTCACCGCATTCAATGCGGTGAATAATGACGCTATTCTCCGCAACCTTCATCAACATAGCGATCAGCACCAGAGTCCCGCCGCTTCACCCCACGCAGACGCTCCGAACTGTCCCAGCCGCCCGACCTGCTCCAGGATGAGCCGTAGCTCCGGACCCGGGATCCGACACATGGTTCGAAATGCTTCCACGAAGGGGAGCCATTTCAGCTTGGAACCGCGACTTCCATGCGTCGCCGTTTCCACATCACAGCCTCATCCAGACGCGACAAGCGTTTTGAGAAGCTTTGGCTCCGATCCCCTGCTCTGAATGTCTGCGATCGGTGCGCGGTCCCGCCAGTCGTCGCGGCATGGCAGCCACATCCAGCTCACCGGTTGCGGGACCATGTGACGGGCGGCAAACCGGTCAGGCCGGTGACGAGGACAGCCCGACGCGTTGTCCGCAAAGCCGTACCGCTTGCAGGCCCAACCGACGCGTCGAGAGTACTCCGGGCCTTGGCCCTCGCGTCATTTCCCCGGCCCGTTCCCCGGATCATGGGCCCGCAGCCTGACGCTCTCGGCGAAATTGCCGCGGAACATGTGCTGGCCGAGATGCCCGAGGTCGGATTTAAGATCGGCATGGACCTTGCCGCCGATATCCCGCCAGCGGCGGCAGAAGGCGTAGTCCTCCGACAGGTAGCGGTTGGTGTCGGGGTCCACCATGCAGTCGAAGAACAGCCAGTAGAACGGCGCCTCCGGATTGTTCGGCGGCCCGTCGGGGACATAGTTGAGCTGCGGGTAGTGCTGCATCAGTCGGCTGAACACATGCCGCTTGATCACCATGAACCCGGTCGGCGCCTCGGCCACCTCGATGAAGCCCTCCTCGCCAACGAACTTGGCCAGCGGTTCGGAGCCGAGGCCGACCGGGTTGAACGGGTAGTCGGTGTAGAGCGTCTCGAACGCCTCCTTCGTCGTGCCTGCGGGCAGGCCCTGCTGCGGCCAGTTGAAGCGCTTGATCGGATAGATGCCGGCGGCGACATCATGGTCCGATAGCAGCAGGCGGATCGCGTCCGCCGGCTTGAAGACGATGTCGGAGTCGATCCAGAACAGATGCGTGTACTGCTCGTTCATCAGGAAGAACTTGACGATCTCGTTCCGACCCCGGGTGACCAGGCTCTCCGAGCGCATGTGCAGGGACGAGCTCAGCCCAAGCCGGATCGCCTCATGGGTGAACTCGAACAGGCTGGTCACGTAGTTCATCGAGACGGCCGAGATGTAGCATGGCGTCGCCAGGAGCACGTTCATCGACTGCAGGGCGGAAACGGGGAGCATCAAAGGATCTCGGCTGCCTGACGGGATGGTTTCTGGTCTTTCCGGCGCTTCGGCTCAGGTGCAGACCCATTCGGGGATCCGGCACTCGTTGGCGTCGCCGCCGCAGATCGCGGTCGCCTTCCCCTCGGCCTCGCGGCGGGTCTCGGCCGATGCGGCGCCCCAGGGAGCGGGCCGGCCGGCGACGGGAGGCTTGCCGACCGACAGGGCGGCGCAGTGCTCGTAGGGGAAGCCACTCTTGTCGTCGTCGGTCCAGTGGCGGTGGTTGCGGAACAGGGAGACGACCTTGCAGTCCTGGCCGCCCCGGTGCACGCAGTGTCGCAGGGCGATCTCCTGCGCCTCATCCGCCTTGTCGGCGCCCCAGAAGAAGCCCCGCTTCTGGTCCGGCACCGAATAGGCGATGGCGCCCCAGATCCCCCTCATCCCTGGGTTCTGCTCGGCCGCCGGCCCGGCCGGTGACAGGACGATCTCGACGCGACGGTTCTGCGGCTCGCGGACGCCATCGGCGGTCGGGACGAGCGGATCGGACTCGCCGACGCCCTTGACCGCGATCAGGCTGTCAGAAACGCCGTCAGCAACCAGCTCGCGACGGACCGACTCGCCACGACGAACCGAGAGGGCCTGATTGTACTGGACCGAGCCCGAACGGTCGGTGTGACCGGTGACGTGGATGCGGGTGGTCTCGCCCTGCAGCGCACTGGCCGCAGCCGTGGCCACGACCTGCTTGGCTTCCGGGGTCAGACTCGAGCTGTCGAAGTCGAAGAACACCAGGTAGCTGCGGTTGGTATCGATCGTCTCAACCACGGCCGGCGCCGGCGCGGGAGGCGGATCGGCCGCCCCGGCTGCGACGGCGAAGCAGGCCCAGGAGGTGAGCACCAGAACGATCGGTCGAAGCATCTTCATCTCCCGCAATCCCGGCCGCCGCTGCCGCGGGCGGCGTTCCATCAGCCGACGGCGCGCAGGCTCGTCATCGCCACGCAGTTGCCGTCGAGCGGCACCAGCACCACTCTCGCCCCGTTGGGCAGAGACACCAGCGGCAGGTCGCCGAGCATGCCGGTCTGGCCCTTCTCCTGGCTGACGAGCTGGGTCGCGACGGCCTGACAGCTGGCCTTGACCGGCGTCACCCGGACCAGGGTGCCTTCGCAGGAGCGCCCGACCGGGGCCGTGAACACGACGCCGGCTGCAGGCAGCCCCTGCGTCGACGGACCGCCGCTGAGCGCGACGATCGATTCGACCGCATGCGCATCCACCGCCTTGGTGTCCCACTGGGTCTGCGCGGCGTAGCTCGCATCGGCGGCGACACCGCGGCCGAGCGCGGAGAAGACGTTGCCGCAGGCGCCGATCTTGGCCTGCTTGACGTGCTCGTCGAAGACGGTGGCGGTCGCGGTCGTGGCGGCCGCCGCCGGCTGCGCCGCGGCCGGCTGCTTGTTCTGGGCCGTCTGCTCCTGCGCTTTCGGTGCCTCTGCCGCCGGCTTCCTCGCATCCGCCGCCTGGGCCGGCAGCTGGGCGAAGCCGATCAGATCGAACGCGACGACCGCGCCGGCAATGAGCGCGACCGAGACGGTCCCCAGAAGCAGAGTCTTGGCCAGTCGCATCATCTTCATCCTTCTCTTTAAAAGAACCAGATCGAAAGGGTCATTTCATCGCCGAGAGGGCGGTGAACAGGCCTTCGAGGGGAGCCTGGAACGACACCTCGCCCGCGTCCGCGAGCGTGTAGGAGACGGTGCAGTCGGTGCCGGCCTGGATGTGCCGCCGCAGCATCCGGCCGATTGCGATCGTGGCGGTGCAGAACGCCCCGTCGCATCGGTCGGTCTGGGCGACGATCCGGTCCGGCTTGTCGCCCAGCGTCAGCCCGATCTGCTGCCCGAGGCCGACCGCCGCCGGAACCCGCATCACCACCAGGGGCTGCCCGTCCGCCGTGGCCACGAAGGACCAGTTGAAGACGGGGGCCCCGCGCTGATCGACGATCGACTGGGTCAGGTTGCAGACCCGGCGTTTCGACTTCAGGCTCTCGTCGCAGATCAGGGTCCAGTTCTTGAACGGCTGGACCACCCGCCGGTACTGGCCGAGCTCCTCGCCGTCGGGGATGGCGACCTCCGAAGACTTCACGGTGTAGTCGCCGGGCAACTGCACCCAGCCCACCGCGAAAGCCGTCCCGGACGTCGCCGCCACCGTCAGCGCCGCAAACAGGAGCCCTGCCAGCCGCATCGGCCTCGCCCTCAGTTGAAGGTGAAGGAGACGCCGATGCCGCCACCCCAGTCGTCGCCGCTGGTGACGGCCCGGGCGTTCAAGCGGACCCGGCCGGACTCGGCGGTGTAGCCGAGGCCGAGGGCCAAGGCCCCCTGCTCGTGCCACATGCCGCCGCCCATCGCGGCGCTGATCTTGCCCGGACGGGGATCGAACTGCAGCGACGATGCCGCGATGCCGATCGCCGCCCCCTGCCAGGCCTCGCGCCGCGCCTGCTTGATCTTGCCGTTGAGCGAGTCGAAGGCGCCGTTCAGCTGGTCGACATTGACCGCATCCGTGCCGGCCACGCCCGGCGCGACATTGCCGATGGTGACCGGCGCGCCCTTGTCCCCGCCCTGCAGCGTGATCCGGTTGGTGAGGTTGCCGGAGCCGTCGGTGTCGTACTTCACCGACAGGCTCGACAGGGCCTGCAGCTGGCTCACATTGGCCGCATCGGTCGGGGCCGAGCCGGCGGCGACGTTGGTGACGCGGCGCTCCGCCCCGGAGGTTCCAACCGAGACCTCGCCGGTCGCCACCCCGGCGGTGGTGGCCCCCACCACCGGCGTGTAGGCCGCGTCGGAGAGGTTGGCCAGGGTCTTGGAGCCTGCGCCCAGGGCCAGCGAGTTGGCCTTGGTCGCCTGCGCCCCGGCGCCGATCGCGATCGCGTTGTTGGCGGACGCGCTGGCGCCGTTGCCCATCGAGATCGCGTTGGTGGCGCTGGCGGTCGAGGCCGGGCCGATGGCGGTGCTGTTGGTGCCGGTCGGGGAGGAGTCGGCCAGGGTCGAGTTGGTGTGGAAGTACTTGATGCCGCCGCCGCCGATCACCGCGTTGTCGACCACGGTCGCCAGCGCGAACATCTGCGAGCCGTTGATCGCGTCGGTCGAGGTCGCCGTGATCCGCCCCGCCGCCACGTTGGTGATGGTGCGCTCGGCGCCGACATCGCCCACGCTGACCGTGCTGGTCGGGTTGGCCCCGGCGAAGTTGTCGAGCGTGAAGTTGTTGAACGAGGCGCTGGAGGTTCCGACCGCAGCCGCGGTCTTCGAGCCCGCGCCCAAGGCCACGTCGCCGGCATTCGCGCCCGCCGTGGCACCGTGGCCCATCGCCACACTGTCCTGGGTCGAGGCCACGGCCGTCGGCCCGACCGCCACGCTGTCGGTCCCTGTCGCCTGGCTGTCCGCCAGGGTCGAGTTGGCGTGGAAGTACTTGATGCCGCCGCCGTTGTTGATGTTGGTCAGGCTGTTGTTCACGGCCCCGACAGCGTCGTAGATGGTCGAGTAGTTGTTGCCCTGGACCACGAAGGTCGGTCCGGTGATGGTGCCGTTCTCATTCACCTTCGAGCCGCCGCCGAGCACGTTGGTGATGCTCTGCGCCGTGCCGAAGAGCTGCGAGCCGTTGATGGCGTCGGTCGAGTTTTTCGACACCACGCCTACGTCCATATTGTGCAGCTTGACCGGCCCGGAGCCTTTGCCGACCAGGGTCAGGTCGAAGGTCGGCTTGCCGCCGTTCGGTTTCGTCGGCTCACTAGGGTCGCTGTACTGCACCGGCCCGATGCCGCCGTTGCCGATCTGGATGCCCAGGATGTTGACCGCCGAGTTAGTGGCGAAGAGCTGGCTGCCGTTCACCGCGTCGGTCGAGGTGGCCGAGAGGCGGCCCGCGGCGACGTTGGTGATGGTCCGCTCCGCCCCCGGCGCGCCGACGCTGACCGTGCTGGTCGGGGTCGTCCCGGCGAAGCTGTAGGCCTTGCCGGCGATCGTGGCGCCCGCGGTGGCCACCACCGCCGCGGTCGACGAGCCGGCGCCGAGGGCGACGTCGCCCGCATTCGCGCCGGCCGCGGCACCATGGCCGATGGCGATGCCGTCCTGCACCGAGGCCACGGCCGTCGGCCCGACCGCGACGCTGTCCGTGCCCATCGCCTGGCTGTCGGCCAGGGTCGAGGTGGCGTGGAAGTACTTGATGCCGCCGCCGTTGTTGATGTTGGTCAGCTCGTTGTTGATGGTGGTCAGGCTGCCGTCCACCGCATCGAAGGCGTCGGTGACCGTGGTGTAGTTGTTGCCCTGCACATTGTAGGTCGGGCCGGTGATGGTGCCGTCCGGATTGACCGTCGAGTCGCCGCCGAGATGGGTGACGATGCTCTGGGCGACGCCATGGAGCTGCGAGCCGTTGATGCCCTCGGTCGAGGTCGAGGACACCTCGCCCGGCGCCAGGCCGGTGATCTTGGTGTTCGCCATCTCGAGCCCGGCGGCGTCGAACACCTGGCCGCTGGTCAAGGTCAGGCTGTCCGCGGTCAGGGCCGGCGTCGTGGCCACCGTGATGTCGGTGCCGGTCCGGGTGACGGCGATGTTCTGGCCGTTCAGGAACTGCACCGTGCCGCCCGGCGCCACCTTGGTCGCCGCGTCGCCGTTCGCCTGCAGGTTCCAGCCGGCATTGGCGACGTCGCCGATCTCGTTGAGCTGGTTGACGTTGACCGCGTCGGTGCCGCCCACGCCCGGCGCCACATTGGTGATCGTCTTGCCGCCGGCATTGATCCCGGCGGTGGTGATGCTCGGCCCGCCGGTGATGGTCAGCCCGTCGGTGGTGATCGAGGTGCCGCCCACCGTCACCGAGTTGAAGCTCGGGTCGGCCACCACGCCGTAGGTGATGGTCGAGCCGGTGCGGCTGACCGTGGTGTTGCTGCCCGCCGCGAAGCTCGCGGTGCCCCCCGGCGCGATGTTCTGGCTGGTCGCCCCGCCATCCGCGCTGAGGTTCCAGCCGGCATTGGCTGTGGTCGCGATGCTGTCGACCGCCTGGTTGGTGGCGAAGAGCTGGGAGCCGTTCACCGCATCGGTCGAGGTGCTCGAAAGCCGCCCGGCCGCCACGTTGGTGATGGTGCGCTCGGCGCCTGGCGCGCCGACGCTGACCGTGCTGGTCGGCGCGGTGCCGGCGAAGTTGTAGGTCGTCCCGGCGATCGTCGTGCTGGCCGTGCCGACCGCCGCCGCGGTCACCGAGCCGGAGCCCAGCGCCACGTCGCCGGCGTTGCCGGCCGAAGCCGCGTCGCCGAAGGCGAGCGAGCCGGCGCCGAGCGCGCTGCTGGCGTTGCCGAGAGCGACCGAGCCCTGGCCCTGGGCATTGTTGGTGTTGCCGAGGGCGAGCGCGCCGGTGCCGTTGGCGGTGTTGTTGGCGCCCATGCCCACCGCGCCGGTGCCGGTGACGGTGTTCGGATCGCCGATGGCGACCGCGCCGTCGCCGCTGACCGTCTGGCCCTCGCCGATCGCCACCGCACCGGTGCCGCCCAGCACCTGAGAGTTGTGGCCGATCGCCACCGACCCCGGGCCGGCCGTGGCCGCCACCGAGGTGGTGTCGCCCAGCGACACGCTCAGGGCCGCCAGCGCCTGGGTGTCGTTGCCGACCGCCACCGACCGCACGCCGGCCGCATTCGCCCGCAGGCCCACCGCCGTGGAGGCCTCGATGGCATTGGCGCTGCGCCCGATCGCGACCGAAGCCCCCTGCGCATTCGCCAGGGTGCCTAGGGCTACGCTGTTGTTGCCCCCGGCGACATCGGCTGCGGCGCCGCGGCCGATGGCGATGTTGTCGCCATTGTTGACCGGATCGCTGGCCAAGCCCGCCGTCGCGCCGCTGCCGAGCGCGACGGAGGTCACGCCCAGGGCCTGCGCGTTGTGTCCGACCGCCGCCGACTCGCCGCCCGAAGCCGCGGCGCCGACACCGGCCGCCAGCGAGTTGGTGCCGGTGGCGCCCCGGTTGTCGTAGTTCGCGCCCTGGGTGCCGCCGTCGTTGACGCTGTAGTAGTGCGTCAGCTGGCCGTTCACATCCGTGATCTGGCTGGCGACGTTGTCGATCGCCTGGTTGGAGGCGAAGAGCTGGCTGCCGTTGACCGCATCGGTCGAGGTCGCCGAGAGCCGCCCCGCCGCGACATTGGTGATGGTGCGCTCGGCGCCGGCGCTGCCGACGCTGACCGTGCTGGCCGGCGAGGTGCCGGCGAAGTTGTAGGTGCCGCCGGCGATCGTCGCGCTGGCGGTGCCCACCGCAGCCGCGGTCACCGAGCCGGAACCCAGGGCCACGTCGCCGGCATTGCCGGCCGTGGCGTTGGCGCCGAGCGCCGTCGCGTCTGCCGCGGTGGCGCTGGCTGCGACGCCGGCCGCCAGCGAATTGGTGCCGGTGGCGCCGTCATTGTCGTAATTCGCGCCCGGCGTGCCGCCGTCATTGACGCTGTAGTAGTGCGTCAGCTTGCCGGTGATGGTCGTGACCTCGTTGGCGACGCTGTCCACCGCCGTGTTGGTGGCGAAGAGCTGGCTGCCATTCACCGCATCGGTGGAGTCACCCGCGATCCGGCCGGCCGCGACGTTGGTGATGGTGCGCTCGGCCCCCGGCGCGCCGACGCTGACCGTGCTGGTCGGCGCGGTGCCGGCGAAGTTGTAGGTGGTGCCGGCGATGGTGGTGCTGGTCGTGCCGACCACTGCCGCGGTGGTCGAGCCCGAGCCCAGCGCCACGTCGCCGACATTCGCCCCGGCGGTCGCGCCGTGGCCGACCGCCACGCCGTCCGTCACCGAGGCCACGGCCTCCGGCCCGGCGGCAGTGCTGTCCGTCCCCGTCGCCTGGCTGTCGGCCAGGGTCGAGGTGGCGTGGAAGTACTTGATGCCGCCGCCGTTGCTGATGTTCTCGACCTTGGTGTTCAGCGTGTCGACCGAGGTGTTGGTGGCGAAGAGCTGGCTGCCATTCACCGCGTCGGTCGAGTCGATCGCGATCCGGCCGGCCGCGACGTTGGTGATGGTCCGCTCCGCCCCCGGCGCGCCGACGCTGACCGTGCTGGTCGGCGTGGTGCCGGCGAAGTTGTAGGTCGTGCCGGCGACGGTGGTGCTGGCCGTGCCGACCACAGCCGCCGTCGTCGAGCCCGAGCCCAGCGCCACGTCGCCGACATTCGCCCCGGCGGTGGCACCGTGACCGACGGCGACGCCGTCCGTCACCGAGGCCACGGCCTCCGGACCGGCGGCGGTGCTGTCGGTGCCCGTCGCCTGGCTGTCCGCCAGGGTCGAGGTGGCGTGGAAGTACTTGATGCCGCCGCCGTTGTTGATGTTCTCGACCTTGGTGTTCAGCGTGTCGACCGAGGTGTTGGTGGCGAAGAGCTGGCTGCCGTTCACCGCGTCGGTGGAGTCGATGGCGATCCGCCCGGCCGCGACATTGGTGATGGTCCGCTCGGCCCCCGCCGCACCGACGCTGACCGTGCTGGCCGGCGCCGTGCCGGCGAAGTTGTAGGTCGTGCCGGCGATCGTCGTGCTCGGGGTGGCGACCGCAGCCGCGGTCGTGCTGCCGGAACCCAGCGCCACCGCGCCGGCATCGCCGGCCGTCGCACCGTTGCCCAGGGCGACCGCGTCCGCCGCCGTGGCGCTGGCTGCGACGCCGGCCGCCACCGCGTTGGTGCCGGTGGCGCCGTCATTGTCGTAGTTGGCGCCCGGCGTGCCGCCGTCGTTGACGCTGTAGTAGTGCGTCAGCTTGCCGGTGATGGTCGTGACCTCGTTGGCGACGCTGTCCACCGCCGTGTTGGTGGCGAAGAGCTGGCTGCCGTTGATGGCGTCGGTGGAGTCGCCCGCGATCCGGCCGGCCGCGACATTGGTGATGGTCCGCTCCGCCCCCGGCGCGCCGACGCTGACCGTGCTGGTCGGCGTGGTGCCGGCGAAGGTGTAGGCGGTGCCGGCGATGGTGGTGCTGGTCGTGCCGACCACAGCCGCCGTCGTCGAGCCCGAGCCGAGAGCCACGTCGCCGACGTTGGCGCCCGCGGTGGCACCGTGACCGACCGCGACGCCGTCCGTCACCGAGGCCACCGCCTCAGGGCCGGCAGCAGTGCTGTCGGTGCCCGTCGCCTGGCTGTCCGCCAGGGTCGAGGTGGCATGGAAGTACTTGATGCCGCCGTTGCTGATGTTGTCGACCTTGGTGTTCAGCGTGTCGACCGAGGTGTTGGTGGCGAAGAGCTGGCTGCCGTTCACCGCATCGGTGGAGTCGCCTGCGATCCGCCCCGCCGCGACATTGGTGATGGTCCGCTCCGCCCCTGCCGCACCGACGCTGACCGTGCTGGCCGGCGCCGTGCCGGCGAAGTTGTAGGTCGTCCCGGCGATGGTGGTGCTGGCCGTGCCGACCGCA